>DATCRE010000056.1:0-2370 GCA_036569145.1 Cyclobacteriaceae bacterium | reverse complement strand
GTTTGTGGGAAACTCTTTTCGAGTTTTCCATAAATCCACGGCCAGCATGTCCATCGGACTGCGACCTCCTAGTGCCTCATGAGGACGTTCAAAGTTATAATCCTCCATCCATTCCTCTGTCAGCATCCTTACTTGGTTGATATTCTCGAATAGATAGGCATCAAGAATATCCTTACGAAAGCTCCCATTGAAGCGTTCTATATAAGCATTCTGTGTGGGCTTACCAGGCTGAGTAAATTGTAATTGAATATCTCTTTCCTCACACCACAATCCCAATTTTGTAGAAATAAATTCCGGACCATTATCAACGCGAATTCGCTTAGGCTTACCTCTCCACTCAACAACTTGCTGAAGAACTCGAGTTACTCGCTCTGCTGGTAATGAGGTATCAATTTCAATAGCCAGTGCTTCACGATTGAAGTCATCAATGAGATTGAAGGTTCTTATCTTTCTTCCAGATGATAACGCATCACTCATAAAGTCCATTGACCAGCTTGTATTAATTTCAGTAACGGCTTCCAGCGGTTGCAGTATTCGTGCAGGTAAACGTCTTTTACTTTTTCGTCTGATGTTCAATTTCAAAAGCTTATACACCCGATGAATCCGTTTATGATTCCAGAGCAATCCTTGTCGACGAATTCGAAAATACATTTTCCAAAATCCGTCTGTGGGTCTTTTCTCTGATAGCTCCTGAAGTTTTTCAATAACAACATTGTCGTTACGATGACTTTGATAGGAATAAATGGATCTAGCTAAATTCATAACCTTACATGCCCTACTGAGACTTACGTTATATACTTCTTGGAGATAGTCAACTCGCGTTCGTTTCTCAGCGGGCCTTAGAACTTTTTTCCAAGAACATCCTTAAGCATTTTGTTGTCCAATGCAAGATCAGCATACATCTGTTTGAGTTTACGATTCTCTTCTTCCAGATCTTTGTATTTTTTAAGCTCATTAATCTCCATACCGCCATACTTGGCTTTCCAGTTGTAGATAGTGGCTTTGGAGACTCCCTGCTCTCGGGAGAGCTCTTGGATGTTTTTTCCAGCGTCAAATTCCTTGAGAATGCTGAAAATCTGTGTTTCGGTAAATCGTTTCTTTTTCATGGGTAACAGTTTAAAGTTAAAAGACTTTTGTCTAATCTTAAACTGTCCTATTTTCGGGGGAGCTTACAGAATTAGTGGCCGAGGTTGAGAGGAGAGGGGATTGAAGGAAATTTGATTTGAATCCGCTCGAGACCTCTCACACTTACAAAAAAACCTGAATTAGCTCAATTTAGTTTTTTTATTATTACCACACTATTTTTGATATCACCTTGTAATTATTGGTGGTATTTTCTGTTGGCTGTGATGAAATAGAAGATAAAATATCCAGCAAAAATTCTCATAAAGAAGTCAATGATTGGCTGAATTGGAACTTGACCTTTTCCAATCTTTGCGGTGTGTACTGGTGATAGAGTATACAGATAGTCTCCCAACCCATCTATAAATGCACCACGTGTCCATTCTTTACAATTCCAAGTAAGTTCATAATCTAAACCTGACTGTGATAACATGAGTATGAAGAAGAAAATGAAATGAAAGATTAAAAGAAGGCGAAGAGGTCGCCAAATGTTGACACCAAAATCACTAGCAGCTTTGTGAGTCCATAAGATTAACCAATTACCTGAATTCTTAACTGTATCGAACCAGCTTACTTTCCAATTCTCACAAAAATCTTTATCTACTATCATCCAGTAAATTTTCAATTCCTGTTTTTGAAAGGAAATAGCGTCTATTTTATTTTGTTGAGATAGGGACAATACTTTTAGCTGTCTATAGCTTTCTTTTAAAGACCATAATTTGTCTGTAATCTGTTTAGGTGTTATGTCTTCTTTTTTGAGGTCATTTTCGTATTCGTAAATTTCATAGTTTTTAGGCCATCTGACATTAATCAATTCTGCGTTGGGTAGTGAAGAATCATGAAACCTTATTTCAGCTTGCTGGAAATTTACGTTATGAAATTTGGCCTTGGAAAATGAAATATGTTCCAAAAAGAGCTGTTTGACAATCGTTACAAAATTGAACTTTAATTTTTCTTCTGGAATTGTAGTTCCGTTCATATTCAGAATATCAATGCTGGTGCTAGTAATGGAAAGGTCATTACAATTAATGCTTTCCATATCGAGATGTGCAATCTTGCAATCTTTCTGTGTGTCTTTATTTGATCGATTGAATTTGAGAGCGTTTATGTTTTTATGAAATTTAATTTTATCACAATTACTACTTATAAGTTTAATTTCATCACTTACAGTTTCGTTAAAATTTAGCGATTTTATTTTGCATTGGTCAAAGCTAATAAATCGTAGTTGGGGTGTTAAAACATTTACAC
>DATCRE010000055.1:0-3302 GCA_036569145.1 Cyclobacteriaceae bacterium | reverse complement strand
ACATACACCTTATCAGTATCATGGTCTACCGTACATATCGTTGAGAAGAAATCATTATGATCTTTATACTGTGAGGGTGCTTTAATAGAATAGATAAATTCTCCCGTTGCAGCATTTACACAATGAAAGAGACCATCACTACCGCCAACAAAATAGAGAACCCCTTTATGAAGCTGAAGCGGACTGCTCGTACCCGCAGAAGGTGTTTCCCAAATAATAGAACCTGTTTCAGCATCTATGCAATAAAGAGTAGGATCACTCCCATCACGGTTAGCGTATATCCTGCCATTGTCAAGAAGAGCTCCTGAAAATAAAAAGTTACCATCAAATCTTCTTTCCCAAATACGATTACCAGTACCAAGATCATGGCAGACTATTAATTTATCAACAAGTAAATAAACCTTGTTATTGTCAACGATAGGAAACCAGTCTATTGCAGCGTAAAGACTTGGCTCACTAAGCTGCACTATATAATTAACTACTGCTTTTGTTTTGTTATAATTAATAAGATAGGGTGTAATGTATCCCTTATCTGGTCGCTGCTTAGAAGGTGAATTTTCAACTATAGTAGTGTTACCAATAATCATTTCTTCATCTCCCTCCTTGTTAGTATAAAAGGTAGGAACGGTGAGTCCTTGTCTGAGACTATCTCCTCCAGTAACTTCAAACACTTTTTGCCAGTTACCCGTACTTATGTCAGCCTCCATTATTTGTTCTGAATAAATACCGTTGTCTTCTGGGCCATAAATATCAATTCTATATACCTGATTATTATGCTTACTCATATTACCAACTGATGGCGTAGTTTGATTTCTCCATACCGTTTGTCCCGTTGAAAGATCTATGGCATAATTCCTTGAACCTGTAGACATCGCTAAGATGTTCCCCAAAAGGGGATTACTATCCTCATCAAAATGTTCGTAGCTATCTCTTAGTAGATCAGACCACTCCCATATCAATTTGCCTTTGGTCTTATCAAGAGCAATTAACTTATCATTTGCACTTCCATTTGGCGAAGTTTCTTTCAGGGAACTGTACAATACCATATTATCATAAATAATTGGTATTATACTGCCGCTATAACCAACCTTATAGCTAAACTTCCAAATAGGATTTATAGCTTGATTGTACCCAGGCTGCTCATCTTCTTTACATGAGGAATACATGAGAAATTGTAAAACAGTCAAAAATATCGACAATCTCTTTGGAACCGAAAATGATTTAAAATAGATCATTGTCTTTTAAGAACTCTAAGTTGGTCTGTTCTATCAAAAACTTTTCGATAGGCTTTCTCTATCTCAGGATGATTCCCAACTTCTAAATGATTCACACCAACTGCTGTGTAAACATTATCATCAGCTATTTTAGGCATGCGTTGTGTCCAGTTGGGGAGCAAGCCATCGCTGGCCGTTGTCACTACCTGGTATGTTGTTACATTCTGGTATTCGTAATGGCAATCACTCTCTGTTGGTGGCGGGCATGTGGGTGCTACTCTTGCGTTAGGATCAGAACATGTAGTGTTGCATACCTGCACAAGCACCTGCGTTGTTACGGGTAGTGTGCGCGTAGCGCCAATGAGTGTATTGTAGTCAGCTTCATAAACAGAGCCAAGATAATTTTCACCACGCTGCCATTTATTAGCCAGGCTGTTTAGTGAACTATAAGCTAACGGATTTGTCCATTTTGCAACATCATAAAAAATGCGACGGCCTTTGTAGATTTCGCGCAACCTGTCAACAATTGTTGCCACATGCCCATCTTCATATTGATTTAGTGTGGCATCTTCTGGCGGAGAAATGGCGCTATTGGCAATGCGTAATGCTGCTTTATCATTCTCTTCACAAATGATATTAACAATGGGAACTCTTGCCGTATAAGCATTCAATCCGTTTATATACGTTCCGTTTACTTTAAAATCTTCTAAGGTGGCGTATGGTTCGTTGGCCAGAAATTCACTCACTTTGACAAATAAATTCTCTTTCAAAAAAGCATCAACCTTTTTGTTGATAATCTTATTGGTAACAGTAGTAGGTATACCTGTAAGTGATGATGTTAGCAATGCATTCATAATAGTCTTACCATCAGCAACAGGCCCGGCCGACAGATCTGCAATACCTCGATTGATAATGGTCTGTGCATTTCCGCTTATAATCTGGTTAGCCACGGTAGCACCCTGATTAGGTGAGGTTACAGTTACAATGCCTCTTACCAGCGAGCTGCCATAGTTTCTTTCATACTCACGGGCAACAAGTCCGCCCATGCTGTGACCAATGAGAATGTTGCTGGCACTGGCAGTCATTCTGTTATCAAGTGTATTTTTTGCCGAAACCACACCACTCCTGTCATTGTCATAATATACAGGTGTATTGCTTGTCATGATACGCTCTTGCTCAAAAAGAGGAGCATAGTTTTTCCAGATTTTGTCCGTTTCTCCAAGGCCATGAATCCAGTTAACGGGTGTGGCGCTTTGTGAATAAACATTTGATGTTATTGCTGAAGCGGCAACAATCATGATCAGGTAAATATTTCTCATAAGGTCTTACAAATTTAAATCAATCTCAAAATTTTCGTACTCGGTTATTTCTGTATGGTGAACAAGAGTCCCATCCTCTGTGGTCTCTGTCAGTTCATATTGTGTTGAAAGCAACGTTGGTGCCTGCTCTGTGCCACCATAACGAAATGACGACCGGCTTATTAATTGATAGTCGGCGTTATAGGCGCTCACCCAAACCATGGTGTTGTTCGACTTTTTCCTAATAAGTTCTTGTGTATAAACCTGGTCTTTTTCCGAGAATGGTGTACGAATCACTTCATAGGCAGGATCATCATCATAACTATTATGCAACGGATCTTCTGCACTTCGATTAGTAGTACCCGTTGGATTAGCGATACCATTGGCAACCGGATACAAGACTGTACCTCCTGCAACCATAGCCGGAAGAGTATAACCAAGTGATTTGTTTTTCTTAACTCTTTCCAAAACATCTCCGAACGATAACTCAGGCATAGGCTCTTCAAAAATTAATGTACGGTTTGCATCATATACTGAATAGGTTCCGTTTTTGATTTGATAGAACTGGGGTTGGGGTTCATTGTTCTTTGCTGCCACAGCTTCTGTTGAAAATAAACTTTTTGTAGTCGGCAGGTTTTCAATAAACAATTCAGTCTTTCCATTCTGAAATATTTTAAGTTCAATTTTTTCTTTCGATACGATGGGCACTGTGCGATTAATTTCTGCCTGTGCGCCTGCTTTTGCTCCTCCCCAATTCTGGAATGATGTTTTCTTTTGTGTGTAATGCATG
>DATCRE010000054.1:0-4202 GCA_036569145.1 Cyclobacteriaceae bacterium | reverse complement strand
GCTTGATTTCAATCCTTCAAGCGCTAATCTTGCAAAGGTTTATCTTATATCCGATCAATCTGATCTGACTTCAAACTTAAGTGGATATTTTGTTGAAATTGGCAATACTGCTGATGAAGTGAGTCTCTATCGCCAGGACGGAACTACTGAAGTTAAGATCATTGATGGGCTTGATAAAACGCTGAACACATCAAGCGTAAATGTGAAAATAAAAGTTACACGTGATGATGCTGGTCACTGGCAATTATTTTCTGATGTTGGCGCTTCCGGAAATTATACTGTTGAAGGAATTGTTGCTGATACTACCTATATCATTTCAAATTATTTTGGCGTGCAATGCCAATATACCAGCACACGTAGTACTGCCTTTCACTTTGACGATTTTGTGGTAAGCGGTGATCCATTTCAAGATGTAACTGCGCCAGCTCTTACAAATGTGAATGTCTTTTCAAACACGGAACTTGAATTATTTTTCTCTGAGAAAATAAGTAATGAAAACGCGCAGAACATAAATAATTATATCGTAAACAATGGAGTGGGGAATCCTTCCTCATCAATATTATCGACTGATCAGAAAACAATTCATTTAACTTTTGCAAAGTCTTTTCCTAATGGTGATAGTTGTATAATAAATGTTCATGGTGTAACAGATTTGGCTGGCAATGAAATGTTGAATACAAAGCAGAGCTTTCTATTCTTCCAACCCATGCCAATAAATTTCAGAGACATCTCTATCACAGAGCTATTACCAGATCCTGACCCACAAGTAAAATTGCCAGCAGCAGAGTTTGTTGAGATTTATAACCGAAGTGAAAATGCTGTTAATCTGGGTGATTGGATTATTACCGATGGCAGTTCTGTAGGACATCTCGCATCTTATATTTTAGCGCCGTCAGAATATTTGATTTTAACATCAACTAATAATGCATCCCTATTTTCATCGTATGGAAAAGTAATGGGTGTAACAAACTTTCCTACACTTAACAATGCGGGTGATATCATTGTTGTTAGAAACAAGAATTCTATTACTATTGACTCCATCAATTATACAACCGCATGGTATGGCGATGCTGATAAAAAAGAAGGTGGCTGGTCATTAGAAAAGATTGATTTGAATAATATCTGCGCTGAAGTAGATAACTGGACTGCCTCAACAGATCTGTCAGGCGGAACACCCGGCAAACAAAATGCTGTTTATGCCAACAAGCCAGATTTTACTGCACCAATGTTGCTCTATGCTTATGCAGAATCACCGACATCTGTTATTTTGAAATTCAGTGAAAAGCTAGATAAAGTTGTTCCTGCTTTGAATACTATTACCCTCCAACCTGATGTTGCTTTTAATACAATTGCTTTTATAGACGGTTCTCTCACAATGCTTAAAATTAATTTATCAGAGTCTCTCAAACTCAAAACATCATACACCATAACAACATCACGTGTTTATGATTGCGCTGGAAATGCTATTCAAACAGATCACAGCTCTGCAACATTCGGACTACCTGAACAGGCCGACAGTTTAGATATCGTGATCAATGAAGTTCTCTTTAATCCTAAACCAACAGGTATAGATTTCGTGGAAATTTATAACAAATCAGCAAAGTATATCAACCTTGAAAATTGGTCATTGGCTAACGTTGAAGATCATGTGGCAACGAATTTGAAACCCGTAACTACAAGTGTGCTACAGCTAAAACCATATTCATATCTAGTTTTCACTGGTGATAAAAAAATCTTAATGAGTGAGTTTCCACAAGCACGGGAAGAGTTCATTGTTGAAACTTTATTGCCATCGATGAATGATGATGAAGGGTCTATCACCATTGTGAGTGACTCTACAAAAATGATTGATGCTTTTAGTTATTCTGATAAAATGCATTCTCCGTTTATTCAAGATGATGAAGGCATTTCACTTGAACGCATAGCGTTTAATGCAAACACAAACGACTGGGCAAACTGGAAATCAGCAAGTGCGGCATCAGGATTTGCAACGCCGGGTTATATAAATTCAAACTCATTACCTGCAACTGCAATGCCTGATGAGGCTGTTAAAATTGAGCCCGAGATTTTCATCCCCTCTTATGGCAATCCTAATTTTGCAGAGATAAAATATAGTTTTGATAAAGGTGGTTACATAGCTAACGTAAAGATTTATGATCTTGAAGGCCGTGAAATGAAACAGCTAGTCAGCAACGAATCTCTAAGTACACAAGGTTTCTACCGATGGGATGGCGATCTGAATAATGGAACCAAAGCCAGTGTTGGTTATTACGTTGTACGATTCGAAGTTTTCGATGAGGCAGGAAGTGTTAAGACATTTCACAAGCGGGTGATAGTAGCTACAAGGTTTTAAAAAATCAAACCACAAAAAAATTAAACCGCAAAAAATGCTAAGGTTCCGCTGAGTTACGCAAAGACTCACTCCTCTGCGAAACTTTGCGCATTTCTTTGCGCTCTCTGCGTTTAAACTATGCTATTTTGCGAAGTGCCCTCTGTCTAACAAGACTGTAAACGTTGTTCCTTTACCATACTCAGATGTAACAGTTATCTTGCCATTAATTCTGGATAATGCTTCCTGAACAATGTAGAGGCCCAGGCCTGTGCCCTCAGTTCCTTCATTGGCTCTGTAAAACATCTGGAATATTTTTTCGAGGCTTTCTTTTGGAATACCATGCCCATTGTCTTCAACCGAGATCTCTATTCTTTCACCCGATTTATTAAATATTACCTTTATATAAGGTGATGGTTGATTGATGTTATGATACTTTACTGCATTAGAAATAAGATTGCCAAGGATAATTTTCATTTGATGATAATCGCTAATGAACGTGTTCTCTTTATTACGATCATAAATCAATGCAATAGAAGCAGCTCCTTTATTAAATTTCACATCAACAATAGTGTCATCTAACAGTTCATTAAAGTCAATCTCCTCTAGCTTCACTTCAAATTTCTTGGTGCGTGCAAGACTTAGAATATCGGCAACAACCATATCAAGTTTCTTTATGCGATCTTCTATAAGTCCCATAAAGTTTCGGGCGCGTTCTTCCTGCAGTTCAAGCTTGCCCAGGTAAGTCAGTCCCAGAATGGAAGCTATCGGTGCCCTGAGATCATGCGATGTACTATAAAGAAATGCATCAAGTTCTTTGTTTGCTTTGTTTAATTTATCACGCTCGTTTTCCAGAAGCCACATTACTTTGCCAAGACCCATCACACAGATTAACATGAGGTCGATCAAAACAAGAAAGTCTGGAATGTTAACATGCTTTCCATAATAATGATGAGTAGCACTCAATAAAAAATAAGTAAGCTGATCAATACTAAAGAGAATGAAAGCTACAGCTAATAACTTCTGTCCGAAGCCCGAGGTGAACTTCATGTTAGACCACACTACAATTCCTGCAAACATAAATCCTACAGCAGGCACCAGAGTTCTCAGTCCCGTCTTAAGTATAAAATCGTGAGCAGAGCTGTCAGTGTCTTTTCCAAAAAGAATCAGAATTCCGCCGGCCATAAGTATGGAAGCACCAGTAATAATCTGGTTTACCTTTCTTTTGATAGGTCTTTCAAAAACAAGTTGATAGTTGCCTAACAGAATAAGAAAGATCTGAAGAAAGGATGCCAGTAACGAGAAGAAACCAAGCGCTAGCCTTAATAGAAAATAATTTTCACCAATTGGTATAAGATAGATCAATGCCGTAAATAAAACGTGGGCTGCAAAAGCTATCCAGCTGCGAGACCACGAACGCAAAAATCTTCGAATGTAAATCTTACTGAAATGCCGGAAGATGAAGAACATAGTAATGCCCAGCATGCATTGCGCCAGATAGGCCATGACAAGCCTGGCGGTTACTTCTGATAGAACGGGGGAGTTCATTCAATAATTAAAGAGCAGAATAGGTTATTCGAAATCGGATTTTATTGATACCTTAAACTTAACCAAAAATAAAAAACCCGTGCTGAATTTAAACAACACGGGTTATTTTGTGTGGTGATGGAGGGAATTGAACCCCCGACACAAGGATTTTCAGTCCTTTGCTCTACCAACTGAGCTACATCACCTCAAATTCACTGTCGTTGGCGGGACAGGGGCACAAAAGTATGTAAATTTATATTTCATGCAAAACTGGTTCAGTATTTATTAGATTTAAATTGCAATCGAGGCAAATTATATATGATTCAACAGTTAGCGTTTATTATTA
>DATCRE010000053.1:0-7808 GCA_036569145.1 Cyclobacteriaceae bacterium | reverse complement strand
TGTCAGTACGGTTGTCAGTAACAGTGACATTAAATTCAGTTCCGATAACCTTTATATTGGCTGTGCTTGTATGAACAATAAAAGGTCTGTCCTTATCATGTGCTATGCTAAAAAATGCTTCACCACTCACCAGCTTTACTTCGCGGGTATTCTTTTCAAATTTAGCGGGGTATTCAAGATGAGAACTGCGGTATAGGGTAACCGTTGAATGATCAACAAAAGATACAGTCTCTGACTCTGCTAATGTTGAAATGTTTTTCAATTCTGTTCTGCTGAATCTTGTATAAGTAAAAACGCCAGCGGCTAACAGCACCAGAAATGATGCAGCAATTTTGAGCGCCTGGATAGAGAGACCAAAAAATACTATTCTTCCTTCTTCTTTTTTCTCACTTTTTTCAGCTGATATTTTTTCTGTTTCTTCTAAGTTACTATTGAGTTTAGTCCACGCAGACTGTTTATTGAATGATGTTTTCTTTGCGGGATGTGTAGCCGTCCATGTTGATTCCCATTGTTCAAATTGAAGTTTGTTCTCAGGCGTAGCGAGCCAATCATGTAATGCCAGAGCCTCTTCAGGTGTAGCCTCACCCGAGAGATATTTGACTATCAATTCTTCGTTAATCTCCATTTCTTTTTCACTTTTCATACTGCTCTGAATATTGGTCTCAAATTATATCCTTCAAATTCTCACGTAAAATTTTCAATGCTTTACAAATCTGATTCTGAATAGTGTTTACAGAAATGTTCAGCTTCTCCGCTATTTCAGGGTAGCGCAGCTCTTCATACCGGCTCATGATGAATATTGCCCGACACTGCGGAGGCAACGCATCGACAGCTTCCCTTATTTTATCTTCAAGCTCATCGGGAAACACATCAGGTTGTACTGATTGCGTTAGTTCGAGTTTGCTGTATTCGAAATGTTTTTGCTTAACCGCTTTATGTTCAATCTGGTTCATGCATCGGTTATACACCGACCTGAAAAGATATGACCTGATGTTTTGTTTGATGTCCAGCTCTTCTCTTTTGCTCCAAAGCTTTACAAACATAGATTGAACAGTGTCTTCAGCTTCATTCTCATCTTTTAACATGGTAAAAGCGTACTGGCAAAGACTTTCGTAGCAGGCATCAAATACTTGCTGAAAGACAACTTTATTGCCCTCACGAATGGACATGACTATTTTCGGATCGGATAAATCGTCAGCCATGTATATCCTTAAAATGAACCATTTCCACCCATTTCTCTACTAGAGACAGTTAAAAGCCACCAGGCCACTATCTCCCATAAATATAAAGTTGAATTGTTTTGTAATCAGAAATATGAGCAACTTTCTCTCTGACTCCGATAGGCTACACCAGTCTAGTTTATTTAGACAATTTATTCAATTTGGACAGCGTGAAAGGCTGACCAGGAGCAAGAACATAAATCCGTTCAGGATTAATGATTGACTTTTTTAGTCTTTCAGGATCACCGTTGAAAGGAGCGAAATCTGGTGCATCAACTGAACCCCAGTGACAAAGCAACAGTGGGGTATTGGGATAAGCGTTTGCAATTTTAACAGCTCCTTCAAATGTGAAATGCCATTCGCTATCAGAGAAATCAAAAAGGATAGCATCTGGGATCGGTGAGATTGTCAGGTGTTCCGGCATCAAACGTGAATCACCCTGTGCCCAGATTATTCCATCAGGAGTTTCAATTATAAAGCCAGTGCAATCTTCATTTTTAAAAGTACGTTTCGCTGCCCCAGGATAAGCATTTTGCCATGCATGATCAACGGCTACCATTTTAATAAACACAGGACCAACTTTAAACTTGTCACCCGGATTGTGACCGAAAGATGGAAAACCTTCCGTTTTCATTAATGAGTCTACATACATCGTTGAATGAAAAGATTTAGTTACTGATTTCAGATCGCGATTAGTTGGAATACTGTAGTGGTCATTGTCGCTATGTGTAACGAGAATAGCATCGAGCTTAGGAACATCCTCCGTTTTAACTGGGAAGTCTATCATAACTGGCATGTCAAAACCTTTTAGCAGCGGGTCAACCATTATTGTTGTGCCGCGACTATTGATAAGAAAACCGCCCATTCCCAGCCATCGGACGGTTGTCTCTTTCGAGGAACCGAACGCCTTCTTTCCAAACGGTTGAGTTGGTGGAGCTTTGGCCTGATACTTCTTTTGCGTTGGCTGGTCGGCTGCTTGTGCATATCCTACACTCGCAAACACGACAAGTATTGCAACAGTAATCAAAAGAGACTTTCTCATAACGATTAACGTTTATTTTTTTTACTCTTTCTTTTTTGACTGATTTTTAATTCTGGAAGCAGTGGCACAGTCTCTATTAGTTCAAGAGATTTAACCATGTGAAGCGTACCCGTTTTGTACTTGAGGAAATGGGGTGTTTGAATGTGTAGCTGATATGCCTCAGCACTTGCATAGGTCTCCAGAATTGTAAAGTGAGTAGGATTTTCCTTTTCAGACAGTGCGTATATCGTCAATACACCTGGTTCTACACGCAATGCGGTTTCAATCCCCTCCTTAAGAAACTCCTTGTAATTCTCCAGATATACCGGGTTGATCACCAGTTTTGCCAGCCTCACGATTTGTCCTTTTTCCTGGGCTGTTGCAATTTGAACGAAAAGCTGCATGAGCATCATAGTGAGGATAATTTGGATTGTCTTCATTTCAAATCATTGTTTGATTACTTTGGAATTATAATCTGTGTATGTAGCCAGTTCTAACCAACTCGCGATACCGTTTTCGATATTGGGAATGATGTACCTTCGACAAGGAGATTTGCTTTTCCAGCTGTACATAAGACAAAGTTCAACCTATTTGACCAGTAGACGCTTACCCGTTTTACAGTATCCCATACCATTTTTACTGATTCGGGCACTTTCGGAAGGAAACCATTACGGGTTGATCTATTTTTGTATTGGTAGCGGAAATCATGGACAAAATTGAAAAGTTGCATAGTGTTTCAGAGTTCAATTCTCAGCGGGGGCAGGAAACTTTGCATCCATTGGTAAGTGTGCTGGATCAATCCAAGTCTTCGCCAATTAAGCGCTACCGCTGTTTGTCCGAGATCTATATAGTCTTCCTGAAAGACTTAAAATGCGAGGACTTTCAATACGGAAGAAATAGATATGACTACCAGGAAGAAACACTTCTCTTCATCAGTCCCGGTCAGGCGTTTGGTTTCGATTCGGACGATGATAAATTGATTCAACCAGTTGGTTGGGCATTAGTGTTTCACCCTGACTTCATTAAGGGCACATCACTTGGAAAAAAAATTAGTGAGTACAAATTCTTCGACTACGGTTCAACCGAAGCCCTGCATGTTTCCAAACGGGAACGACAGATCGTGCTGGAGTGCTTCCGGAAAATTCGCGAGGAGCTGAAGCGTGACATCGACAAGCACAGCAAGACTTTGATCATTAGTAATATCGAATTATTTCTGAACTACTGTGTGCGCTTTTATGATCGTCAGTTTATCACTCGCGAACCATTGAACAAAGACATTATGGTACGGTTCGAAAGATTGCTCAAGGAATACTTTCAATCTGAGCTACCTCAAACGAATGGAATACCTGCAGTAGCTTGGTGTGCGAATGAATTAAATCTTTCAGGTAATTACTTCGGTGATCTTGTGAAAAAGGAGACGGGAATTTCAGCATTGGAATACATACAGGCCAAAGTAATCGACCTTGCCAAAGAAAAAATATTCGATCGAGGTAAATCCATCAGCGAGATTGCGTTTGAGATGGGCTACAAATATCCCCAGCATTTCACACGTTTATTCAAGCAGCGTGTTGGGATGTCACCACAAGAGTACAGGATTGCGAAGTAGCTTGCCTTTCGCCTTTGTTGCTGTTCTTCACCAACATTGCAAATTCATCTAAGAATTGAGAGCTTCTTATTCATTGCATAGATAAAGCGCTTGTTGATGAAGAACAGCAACAAGGTGAAGAGAAGCCCAGGGGAATTAGAATGAGAAAGGTCAAGCACACAACAAAGGCTATGATACATTTGCTTTCTTTTGTTTATTTTTATGTAAGACAAATGCCTCATAGCCAGACGTTGTGCGCTATTATTTCCACAGCAATTCAATCTTCGAATGACTGATGTTAAAAGAAAATTAGTACTGATAACGTTGTGTGGACTGCTAACAGCAAGTTGTGCTGTGATTAAGGACACCCCACGAGGACAGCTTACTAAACTTGAAAAAAGTGACTTTGAAAAACTAAACGGACAATTTTCAAACTACCCAACGATCTCTGACGGAGTCATAGAAAAAAGCATGGCATCGACTGACTTTGAACCATTGACACTCTGGTCTCAAATCGATGGCCTTAAAGAGTATGGTGAAGAGAAAGACTTTGAGAAACAAACAGTGACTTTTGACTTTATCTCAGGAAAGAAAGGCATTGCAAAACTTTGGGACAATGGAGAATTAAAAAAAACAAAAAAAATTAGAGGAAAGATTAAAGGCGGATATTTTTACCGAAGACCATACTTCGTTGCGATACCACTGATTCCGTTAATTTTTGGTTATAAAACCTATACATATAGAATTGGAATTAATGGAAACTTGATGGTTGTTGATTACAGGTGGAATTATTGGGGATTTGCAATAGCTTCAGGAAGTTACGAACGCGGACAAAGCAACTCAAGTTTTGTAAGGAAATAACTGCGCACAACAAAAAGCTATAAGTCACACGTCACGGTGATATTAATTTGATTATTTTGGAGTTCCGATACGCCTTATAACCAAACGTAATAACGCCAATTTTACAAATGAAAAGAACCTATTCGACAATCCTTGTAATACTTATACACCTTGTTTCTTTCGGACAACAAAAGAAACAAGATAAAAGTGAAGCTGTAACGAAGCAATTAATTGGTTCGTGGAAATTGGACTATGCTCTATACAGGTCAGAAATTATGGGAGTAGTTTCTAAGGAGAAAAGTAAAATCTTCCATACTGACACAATCCATTTCTTTAGTGATAAGACATTCAAATTTAAAAGTCATGATACTGAAAATGTTGACATAAGGATTCATACGGGAACTTGGGAAATAACCGACAAGGGAAAAACATTGGTTCAGAAGAACAGACAAGCAGTACCAGGATTTGACGGACCATTACCGGACTTATTTTTCCCAATTAAAATAATTAACTCGGACAGAATAAGAATTGATTACACGGTTTATCTTAATGACGACAATTCTAATTCCAAGGCTGCCAATACTCCTGTCTTTTTTGAGCGAATCAAGTGAAACTTGTCATGAAGCGCGTTTCCAACTTGCGCAAAACAAATGAACTTTTTATTTTTCTACATGAGGTAGCAAAGAGACAATAAATTAAAAGATTATGAATAATGATGTAATTATTGAAACCGTTAATAAACTTTTTGTTTCAGCCGATAATAGCGATTGGAGTGAGATAAAAAGAATTTTTAACGACACCGTTCTATTAGATTATACTTCAATGGCAGGTGGAGAACCTGTGAATTTGACGGCTGTTCAAATTATTGATTCTTGGAAAGGACTATTACCAGGGTTTGATAAAACACATCATCAACTCGGAAATTATTTAATAAAGAAAGATTCTGATTTGGCTAAAGTTTTTTGTTACGGGACAGCCACTCATTATTTAGTCAATGAATCAAAGAATAATGTCTGGACAGTTGTTGGAAGTTATGATTTTGAACTTAAAAACATAAATGATTCATGGCGTATAACAGAGATGAAATTTAATTTCAAATACATTGATGGCAATAATGACTTGCCCAGATTAGCTCAAGAAAGATTGAAGAAATAAAAAATGAGAATTGCTGAGTGGAAAAATGTCGGCGCGCTTTATATGCGGAACGTTGGACATCATTTTTTCAAATGAGAGATGCTGCGTGATTTCTAAACTTGCACTAGCAAAGAGAAGTAATATTGCCATTCTATACGTAGACATTGCATCACTAGTAGTGCTAAGATTTTAATGTGAAAATGTTAACTTCACAAAAAAACTCGATATGAAAATTGTGTGTAATAAATTGGTCAATCTCCTTTGTATACTTGTATTTTTAGTTGGTTGCAAAAAGAGTGATGAACCAGCGCCTCAACTCTCTATTACTTCTTTCACTCCAACATCGGGTGCTGAAGGAACTTCTGTAACCATCACGGGCCAAAGCTTTAGCACTACTGCTGCAAACAATGTGGTGAAGTTTAACGGAACCACTGCAACAGTTATGAATGCTACTGCTACTGAAATTACAACCAACGTGCCCGCGGGGGCCACATCAGGTAAAATTACTGTTACAGTCAATGGTGCTACGGCTACCTCAGCTACTGACTTTACTTTCCTGCCGACGCCGGTGATTACATCATTCACACCAGGATACTATTTGTCGGGCAGTACACTTCCTAGTGTGGTTATTTCGGGATCGAACTTCTCAACCACTACAACAGACAACGTTGTGAAATTTAACGGCGCAACTGCTACTGTATCAGCAGCAACGGCCACACAGCTCACTGCGACACTTCCGGGAGATGCCACATCGGGCAAGATCACAGTAACTGTAAATGGTGTAACCGGTAGTAGTGAAACAGACTTTCTGATAGGTTGTCCTGATCTGATCATTTCCAATATGGCTATCTCCAATGTTGCTGGTAACAATTTCACCGTTACTTATGATATCAAGAATATTGGAGCTATACCAATGGAGATGCATACTATGTATATCCAATCATACGTTTCGACCGATGGTGTAGCAAAGAGCGTAGCCTCTGGTGGATTTGCAGATTATGGTCCGTCAGAGTTAGACCTTGGTCCGAATGAAACAAGACAAAAAGTGCAATCTATATCAGGCACGGATATCGCTACCAATCAATACGTAATTTTTGATTTACTGAGTTCGTCAGCAGGGCCATCGCCTGAGTGTAATGTGAAAAACAATGAGGCAAGTAAGAAGATACAGTAGCGAGATAATTCGTAAAGCATATACAGTCAATGAAAACAATTATTGCTCTATCGATAAGTATTCTTTTATTTACTTCCTGTCGTCACACTGATAAAGAAGAAATCTTTCAAACTGAAAAAGCATTTGAAAAGATGAAAAAAGAGAAAGGTATAGCAGAAGCCTTCTACTATTTTGCAGACGAAAATGCTGTAATCAAAAGAGAAAATGATACGCTGATTATTGGGAAAGAAAATATTAAAATCTACTACGACAAAAAGAATAAAAATGCTAATGTAAACTGGACACCCGATTTTATAGACGTTCCTGATGATGGAACACTTGGATATACGTATGGTAAATATTCCTGGAAAATAAAAAACGATGAAGGCCTTGTAACCGAGTATAAAGGAATATTCCACACGGTGTGGAAGAAACAAAAAGATGGCAGTTGGAAATATGTTTGGGATTAACGCATAATGAATATGTAACACCTGACGGATATAAAATAAATTCCCGATGAATCCAGAGCGATATGAAATAGTGAAGTAATCAGCTATAATAATTTTTATCAACCTTTAAACATATCAAGAAAATCTTTCTTTTTAGCAGGCGAAACCTCCAGCTCTTTATTATTCTTCATCGTAACATAACCACCCTTACCTTTTGAGTAACGAACAACGTAATCAGGATTGATGACATAGGAGCGATGAATCCGCATGAAATGATGTTCACCCAGAATATCTTCAAAGTATTTTAACGTTCGGCAGATCATTAAGGGTTGTCCGGTTTCAAAATAAAAACGCGTGAAGTTGTCGACTGCTTCGCAATAGATTATTGATTTGATGGCCACTACTT
>DATCRE010000052.1:0-4745 GCA_036569145.1 Cyclobacteriaceae bacterium | reverse complement strand
CATCATAATCGCGCCTCCCATCAATCCTAGAGCAAGTAGTCCTCCCATCCAGGCCGTAACATTAATGAGGATAAGAACTGAAGCAATAAGTTCAAGAACGCCAACACCTATCCTCCCCCAGGGTTCCATACCAACCTGTGTGAAGATGTAGATTGATTCCTCAGCACCTGTAAATTTGAAATATAAGGTTTGAAGCATAATGAATGCGGCAATAATTCTTGCAGTCCAATACACCAGGATGGTCATTTTCATATCTATCTGTGTTTTTAATTGAGAATCTATTGCCCAATTGAGCAGTCAAATCTATAACAAAGGTCGATTAATATAAGCAACAAAAAGGTCATATAAGCGACAAGGATTTAGTATTTTGCCAATAGACTTTACAACCTATGCCTGCATTCAACATCAATCCTGACATCTCCAGGGCCCAGACCATTGCAACAGATTTCTATCTCAATCCTGAAAATTTTGAACATGCCAAGGAAAAGATATTTGCGCAGTCATGGCAGTTTGTAGGTGATACTGATCAGGTAAAAGAACCTGGCTGGGTTACTCCTGTTAACTTGCTGGAAAATTATCTGAATGAGCCTCTGCTTCTTTCGCGTGATAAGCAAGGTGATCTTCATTGCCTTTCAAATGTATGCACACATCGAGGTAATCTTATTGTTGAACGACCTTGTAAGATCAATGATATACGCTGTAAATATCATGGCCGCCGATTTCAACTGGATGGTAAGTTTCAATCTATGCCAGAGTTTAAAGAAGTTAAAGATTTTCCCACAGCAGATGACAATCTCACACAACTCCAGCTCTTTCAATGGGGTAAATGGTTATTCACATCACTGAATCCTAATCATAAGCCATTGGAGATTTTTAAAGAGATGATTGACCGTGTAAGCTGGATGCCGTTTCATGATTTTCATTTTCACCCTGAGCTATCAAATGATTATATCGTAAAAGCTAACTGGGCGTTGTATTGTGAAAATTACCTTGAAGGCTTTCATATTCCCTTTGTACATGCAGGTCTTAACTCGGTGATTGATTATGGTAACTATACAACAGAGTTATATCGATACTCAAGTCTTCAGCTGGGTTTGGCAAAAGATGAAGATATGGCTTTTGATCTTCCGCCTTCTTCTCCTGATTATGGTAAGAAAGTAGCCAGCTATTATTTCTGGGTTTTCCCAAACATGATGTTTAACTTTTATCCGTGGGGACTTTCCATTAACATCGTTCGCCCTGTCGATATTGCTAAAACTAAAATTTCATTTCTTTCATACGTCTGGGATGAAAATAAACTGCGACAAGGCGCAGGCGCTAATCTTCACCAGGTTGAAATGGAAGATGAAGAAGTTGTTGAGAATGTTCAGAAAGGAATTCGTTCACGCTTTTACAAACATGGCCGCTACTCTGTAACCCGGGAGACGGGCACACATCATTTTCACGAATTGCTGGCTGAATTTATGAGCTGATAAAATGGCCGATAATTCCAAACTCGTTCCAACGCTTGGCTTATGGACCTGCATTTCGCTGGTAGTCGGTGGCATCATCGGGTCTGGAATTTTTATGAAGCCTGCACTGATGGCATCACAGTTAGGTTCTCCACAACTTCTTATTGTGATATGGATACTGGCAGGTGTGATAACATTGTTTGGTGCGCTTAGCAATGCTGAAGTTGCAGCCATGATTCCTGAAACCGGCGGACAATATATCTTCTTTCAAAAAATGTATGGCGACTTTGTGGCTTTCTTATATGGCTGGGCTGCCTTCGCCGTATTTAATACAGCAGGTGTTGCATCTATTGCTTATATACTCGGAACATATACGGAATATTTTGTTCACCTTCCGCGATTCTCTGCAGCAATAGAGCATGGTTTTCAACTTTACATTCCATTCATAGGTCATATTTATCCACTTGAAAATTTTGGTGTAAAATCAGTTACCAATATCGTTGTGATTTTTCTAACATACGTGAATTACAAAAGCACGCGCAGTGGTGGCAATATACAAGTTATATTCACCATACTTAAAGTCGCAGCAATGGCTTTAATCGTCATTGGAATATTCTCTTCAGGGAAAGGACATGTCGAAAACTTTTTTCATTCATCAACAACTATTAGTCACGCAGGCTGGAGTCTGGTTGGTGCCATTGTTGCCGCTATTTCCGGAGCCTTCTGGGCTTATGACGGTTGGAATAATATAACCTTCGTGGCAGGTGAAATAAAAAATCCCCAGCAAAACATTCCAAAGAGTTTACTAACCGGAATTGTAATCTGCATCGTTACTTATGCATTAATCACACTTGCTTATCTCTACGTAATGCCAATCGATGCCATGGCTTCTTCACAGATGGTTGCAACAGATTCTGCTACCATTGTTATGGGTGGACTGGGCGGCGGATTAATTGCCATGATGGTTATTATTTCAACTTTTGGAACGACGAATGGAAACATACTGGCAACGGCCCGTGTATCGTTTGCTATGGCGCAGGAGAAGAGATTTTTCAGTTGGACAGGACATGTTCATCCTAAATTCAAAACACCAGGGAACGCGCTTGTATTACACGCTATATGGACGTGCCTTCTTGTTATCAGTGGCTCATTTGATATGCTCACCGACATGCTTGTATTTGTGTCGTGGCTGTTTTATGGTATGAGTGCATTTGGTGTTTTTATCCTGAGAAAAAAAATGCCGGATGCCAAAAGACCCTATCATGTCTGGGGTTATCCCTGGGTGCCAGGTATATTCGTGGTCTTCACGAGCTTTTTCCTGGTAGCAACGCTTACCAATGATGTTACCAATTATGCTTCGGGAAATTCAATGCTCATCAATTCATTATTTGGCTTACTCCTTTCAGCCTTAGGTATTCCACTTTATTGGTTCTTTAAATACAGAAAACAAAATTCGAAACTTTCTTAAATAGAAAAGAGTTTATTGGTTTTCGGATTGAAGGGTTAATTTTGCGACCTGATAATTGTTTTCATTTCATGACAACCAGATTTACTAAAGTATTCTCTCACAGATTCGGACCGGCTGCACTTTTAACGTTGGTTTTAGTTTCCATATCGTTGTTTACACGAATTGTGCTGCTTATCAAATCTGCTTCAAGTGTAGATTTTTCATTTATCAATGTAATCGGAATTTTTACACTCGGTCTGTTTTTCGATCTTGTTAATGCCAGCTATTTTTTAATTCCATTTATATTATATCTGTGGCTGATGTCTGATAAAATCTTTCGAAAGAGATGGCATCGTTTCATTCTCTTCGGACTATTTACAATTTTTACGTTCATCCTTCTCTTCAATGCCACGTCAGAATTTTTCTTCTGGGACGAATTCAATGCTCGTTTCAATTTCATAGCTGTTGACTATCTGATTTACACCACTGAAGTAATCGGTAACATCAGGCAATCGTATCCCATCGAATTAATTATAGGTGTTATTGTATTGATAACCATTGGCATTGTTTGGGCGCTTCGAAATATAATAACACTTTCAAGCGAACAACCTGTTGGATTTAAACAACGAAGTTTGTGGGCAGGTGCGCTTCTGCTGTTACCTGTGTTATTCTTCTTCACAATCAACAACAAGCTTCATCAGTTTAGCAAGAATACATTCGTGAATGAACTCTCAGGTAACGGTATGTATGAACTGTTCGCTGCTTATCTCAACAACGAACTTGACTATGAGCAGTTCTACAAAAAAATCGATGATAAGGAAGCCTTCGCGACGATAAAGACTTTACTTAAAACATCTGATGCTACGCTTTCAGAAAATTCACCAAGCAGTGTTGAACGTGTTATTACAAACTCAGGGCCTGAGAAAAAATTGAATGTTGTTTTGATCAGCGTTGAAAGCCTAAGTGCTGAATTCTTTGAAGCATTTGGAAATCCACGGCACATCACTCCTTTTATGGATTCGCTGGCACACCATTCATTATTCTTTACAAATCTTTACTCTACAGGCACACGTACCGTACGAGGCTTAGAAGCATTGTCAATCTGCATTCCTCCCACGCCTGGGCAGTCTATTGTGCGACGACCTCACAACGAGGATCTGTTTTCGTTGGGAAAAGTATTTAATGAAAAAGGATATGAGAGCAAATACATTTACGGTGGCTATGGTTATTTCGACAACATGAATTATTTCTTTGCCAACAATGGCTATGAAGTTGCTGACCGAAGCCGATTGAGTGATAACGAAATTGATTACGAAAACATCTGGGGTGTGGCGGATGAAAACTTGTTTACGCTGGCTACCCGTGAAATTGAAAATACTATTGCAAAAGGTAAGCCTGCTTTTGCCCACATCATGACAACGTCGAATCACAGACCTTATACCTATCCTGAAGGTCGAATTGATATTCCATCGCATACTAACCGTGATGGAGCAGTGAAGTATACAGATTATGCTATCGGAAAATTCATTAAAGAATCAAGATACAAGCCCTGGTTCAACAATACGATTTTTGTTATTGTAGCCGATCATTGTGCCAAGAGTGCGGGTAAAACTGAGCTGCCTGTAAACATGTATCACATTCCGATGCTGATCTACTCACCTGCCAACATTGTTCCTGCCAAGGTAGATCGTTTGATGAGCCAGATCGATATGGGCCCAACGCTTCTTGGCCTGTTGAATTTCTCGTATAAAAGTAAATTCTTTGGTTATGATATTTTTAAACTTGAAGCTGGCAGAGAGAGAATATTCATAAGCACTTATCAGAATGTGGGATACATCAAGAACAAC
>DATCRE010000051.1:0-20002 GCA_036569145.1 Cyclobacteriaceae bacterium | reverse complement strand
GATAAGATCCCAGTAATCCATCTCAGCCAGTTCAGATTTATAATAGCCCGTTATATTTTCCATAGTCTGATTGACAAATGAAAAATTTCCAGATTCGTTTAAATCGTAAATCATATCGCTGGCATTTTGCACCAGCTCCCGGTACTGCCTTTCACTACTCTCAACATGCTGTTGAAGTTCGTAGATCTGCTCAACGTTGTTCTTCACTTTTTCTTTAGAAGCAATAAGTTCTGCATTGGATGCCATGAGATCGCGATTAAGCTTTAATAACGTGACGTTGTTCGCATTGGCTTTCTTGATAGTAGGCAAAAAGATAAATATGAATTCAAGGATAATGATAAACACGGTTACGATGCCAAGCGTAAATTCAACTTTTCGTAAGTAATTCAAATTATCCTCCGATTCATATTGATACATGTTTACAGTTTTTTCCATTAGCAGTAAAAATGGACGATCATATTTTGTTAAATCCTGAATAGCTGCTTCACTTGTAGTGATATCAGGTTTAGCAATTAGCATTTTTGAAATCTTAACGATCTCATACAAATTCGTTTGATTAGCCTTTAGCAAAGAATCAACGGTAGGACTATTTTTATGATCCTTACTTCGTTGTAAAAGAATAGTGTTTGCGGCCTGCCATTGTGATAATGCTTTTTTCAGCGTATCAAAACGCTGTGGGCTGGCTTGTCCATTTTTGTAAATCTCATAATGTATGAAGAGTATGATTTTTGAAATGCGCTGGCTGAGCATGCGTTGACGGCCTGCGAGATTAATAAGTCTGGCATCGTCGCTTTTTTGATTGAGATCGTATTGAATGATGGCCTGGTAGGCCGATATTAAAATCAGAATGGAGATGATAAAAAGTATGTAACGTCCTTTAATGGATTGGAGGGAGGCTTTCATATAGAAATGTAATAAATAATGGAACTAAATAGAAGTCTAATTCCATAAACATATAGGCATATCTATTATTTTTTACTCTATTTTTCCGGTTTCCAGGTTAACCTGGGACATGAAAGTTATCAGGATTAAGAATTTGTTAAGAGGCTAAACCCTTGCCATTGAAAGGGAATGTGCTCCTATTAATAATTCAGCTTGTCAGAAACTTCGAAAATTGTGGTTGAGCTTCCTGCATGTCCATCACTGGTAATTCCCTGGATAACGATTTTGTATTTCCCTATAGTATCGGAAGCATAGAATTCAATATGACCAGCGTTACTTGATGTGGTGGAAACGGATGGCGCCCAGTAAAGAAGATTTCGGGTATCGGGAATTCTGCTATCGCGTTGTTGCTGTGTTTCATATTTTGGCGAGAAGAATTCACGTTGTTGTTGCATGCCTTCGTAATTTCTGATCAGGCTTTTGGCATCGGGTTGAAACCCAGCCAGATCACCTTTATAAGTTCTATAGCTCACAACACCATCGAAGGGGGATGTTCCCATGTAATACCTTTTACTGACAACATCAAGAAATTCAATTTTACGAGGATCGAAAGCCATTATCTTATCAATATCAAAAACAGGAACTCCATCCAACAACACCAGAGGATCATTTCTGAAGATAGTTTTTTCTACTGTGTTAACGGTAAGAAAATGGAATTTTCCTTTTTGCTTTCGAACCATTACACCGGGTACATACTCGCGCATAACTTCTTCCATGGTTGGGAAACGTGTATAATCATCCAGCCTGTATTTTTCATCGCCCTTACCAAAAAATTGTACAGTGTCAGCGTTGTTTTCTTTTATTGCTTCATTTTCTTTTTCGTAGAATATGTTATGTACCTGCATGTCGAGACTACGTTGCTCAATACTGTTTTTTAATACCTCATCAACGTTAAAGGGCGGAATAAATAAGCTGCTCTTTTGAGATGAAAAAGGAGATGTTAATTCAATGGTATATGTGCTGTCATACAATGTGTTTGTTTGGACAACAATTTCATGCGAACCAAAAAAGTTTTGTGTTTCAAAAAACAGCTTTCCGTTAACATCACTTTTTGATAAGTAAAATTTATAATTCTTACCTGGGATTGATAAATAGGATGTGATGCTACTCTTTTTCTCTCCTGAAGATTTATCAATAACATAAGCATTGATAATATGGCCACCAGCCTCTGGTGGATAATTGGACACGGGCTTTGTTCTGATATCGTTCCAATGGTATCGGCTCCAGCCGTGTGTTAAAAGAAGGTTGTCAATGGCTTCTGCTCTTTTAGGATCAATTGTGTTTTCAACATAGTAATCCGGAGATTCTATTTTGCCTTTTAGCTCAGATGTGAGGTAGAGATAACTCTGAATTTTTTGCTGCTCTGCTTCGGTAGAATCTATTTTATAAACGGCGATGGAAAGATCGGGCTCTGATACAGGGATTGATTTGACTTGTGCCTGAATATTGATTTCAACTTTTTTTCTTGGCGTAAACTGAAACTGATTCAGGTTTACGGCGATATCTAACTTATCTGTAATATCCTTAAAGTATAATCGCTCACACACCGGATTTAAGCTGCTGTCAAATATGGTGATATGTGAAATCCCTTCACCAGGTATTTTCTTATCAATTAGAAATTGACACTGGCCATTAACTAAAAATTGTTGCTCGCAATAGTTTAGCGTTTGTTGACTTTGAACGGTGCAATATATTGTTGGATTTTCAATAGCTACCTCCGTTGTCATTTTAACTAAAACAGAAATTTTATCGGCCGTAGTATCTTTAACACGGATAACATATCCAAACTTTTTAATTTCAGGTAGAGGGAAGATTGACGTCTTTGAATTTGTACCAACTAATACAGCTTTATAGGTATGATTCTCTGATGGTGTAAACTTGAATTTCCCCAATCCAAACATGAAAGGTTTAAAGGTAACTACAGTGTCGTTACTTTCTGTAACAATTGCACCTTTCAGGTTTTGACCTTTTCCATTTTTATCAACTAACCGGAAACCCACAACACTGGTTATGTCGTTGACAAGATTTCCACCTTCAGGAAGAAACTGTAAATCATATTGAGGATCTGTAGTAACAGGTTTGAGTCCTAATTTTGTAAATGGATTTATGATCGTAATAGATTGTTGATAGAACAAGTCACTGCTGAAGTTCTTCATCCAATTGGTATACGCTCTTAAAACATAATTGCCAGAGCTAAGTGATACGGGTAAATAGAGCGCACCATTTCCATTACCTTTTTCTGTTAATGAAATCTTGGTTTGGATTACGGCTTTATTCTGACTATCCAGTATTTCAACATAGCCAACTTTGCTTAATGACAATGGAGTATTGTATGACGCATCAACATAATAGGCTTTAAGCCATATTGTTTCGCCTGTAAAGTAAGAAGCACGATCAGTGTGAATAAATATTTTTTCCTGCAACGCATGTTTACTGTAGGTGTCAAATTCTTTCCGGAGTGCTTCAGAATTTTGTTGAGCAAGCCCATCAATCCACGTAAACACATTTAGAAATATTATAAGAACAAGGTATCTCATTTTGATAGTTTTATTTACTCCCAGAAATCTGGTTTAGTTCTGAATCCTCCAAGATAAATGCAATCTACGCACGACTCTGGTGCAGCCAGGTATCCAACAAGAAATGGTCCTTTATATATCTGTGCCACAGGAATACCTATGATAGGATCACCAAGTTTAATTGAATCTAACTCACATCCTTCATACCCGGTAATTACAGCAATGTTGGAGGGACGATGTGATCTGATATCTTTATCCGTAATAAAAATTCTTTTTTTCTCCACCGTACATGCTGTAAAAAAACCTATAGGCGTTTCGTCTGGATTTGTTATGCAATGAATGTTGCCTGTAATACCCGAAGGTAGTGGATCAAATAATGACCCTAAGTTTTCTGTATTTTTCTTAACCAGTTGAGCATAATCAAATGCTTCTTTGCTTAGTGCATGCTGCTCCACGAGCACACTGTATTTAATCGATAATTTATTAGAAGACCAGGGAATTGTGTTTATAGTGAATTCGCTGATAACATCTTCTTTCAGGCTTGTTGAAGAGCTGATCAGTATAGATGTTGAATTTGAATTTTTCCAACAATGGAACAGGTCTACAGTGCTATATACTACACTATCACCTTCTACCTTGAGGTTGGTTGCATACGCTGAAGTATAGGCCCATGTTTCTGTAAACGTCCAGCTATAGAAATGCGTGTTGTTTTCAGGATCGTGTGTGTTAACGTAGATTGGTACACCTGTTCTTTCGTAGCCCCAGCTCACGCTGTCTATAGCTGGCGTTTTATTAATGGAAACCAGGTCTGATTGATACTCAATATTTTTCTGTGTAACAATTTTAAGCTTGTACTTATAAGCTGTATTAAGTGTAAGGCCAGAGATGCTGTATGTTCCAGCCGCACTTTCAGTTAAAGAATATGCGTTATCATGATCATCGAGTAATTGAACGTTTGCTCTTTTCTCAACACGTATAGCAGAATCAACGCTAATAGGTATTGTTCTTGATAGCTTAATGGTACACGATCCATCTGTAGCATTCAGAAATCCATCGACAACCAATAAGCTGATATCTTCTTTTGTTGATGGAGGATTAAAAGGATCGATGCAGCACGTAATGATTAGTACTGTAATCAGAAATATAAATAAAGTGACTATTCTTATTTTCATCCTCTTCTAGAATCTAAAGTTATAGGTAATGGTTGGAATAGGACTTCCAAGTATCGAAAGCTTGTGTCCGCTGATAACGCCATTCTTTGATTCAAAGTAAACTGAATAAGCGTTTCTTCTGCCCGTGAGATTGTAGACACCCACTGTCCACGAACTGTGTGCCAGTTTTTTGATTTTATGATTGCCTTCAATATTCATAGAGAAGTCAATACGGAAATAATCGGGTATTCTTTCACCATTGCGAGGTCCATAGAACACGCGGTAAGCTCCATCAGAATAATACTTGGCAATAGGCACTGTTATAGGTCTGCCTGTGCTGTAGGTGACATTTAATGATGTGCTGAAGCGGTGACTGAATTTATAATTTCCAATGAAGTTAACAGCGTGTGGCTTGTCGTAGTTGCTGGGGTAGTATTGCCCGTTGTTAACTGTTTCGGAGGCATATTGACTTTTTGTTTTCAGCAATGAGCGGGAGTATGTATAGGTTACCCATCCGTTTAGCTTGCCACTTGTTTTTTTAATCATGAGTTCCATGCCGTAAGCTTTTCCCTGTGCTCTTATGATATCGGTTTCAATAGCATGATTCAAGATGAGCTTGGCTCCGCCTTTATAGTCAATTGAATTTTGCATGGTTTTGTAATACCATTCTGCTGATGTTTCAATAGTATTACCTCTCAGGTTTTTGTAGAGGCCTAACGAAATCTGATCGCCAATCTGTGGTTTAAGATACGAGTCGCTTAGTTTCCAGATGTCGGTGGGAGAGATAGCTGTTGTGTTAGAGAGCATTTGAATGTACTGCCGTGTTCTGTTATAACTGAATTTCAATGATGCATTGTTAGAGAAGGCATATTTTACAGCCACGCGATATTCAGGTCCCTGGTATTGGGCAATTGATTTTCCTGATTTATAAGAAATGGTATCCGTAATATTTTGTACAGTTTTAGTTTGTTCGCCAGAGTAGATATATTTTTCGTGAGGGCCAAGAAAATTGTAATCAGAATAACGAAGTCCTCCATAGACAGACAGCGATGGCGATATGTCATAATGATCTCCCAGGTATAAAGCCGTTTCAAGACCTTGTTCTTTTGGAAGGATATCATCGGCTACTGCAGATTTTTCTCCTTTGCCAACAAATGTGCCTGGTGAAAGATTATACTTGATTGCGCTTACACCAAAGTTGAGACTATGTTTTGGAATAGGGAAGTAGCTAAAGTCAGCTTTTGCATTGAGTTGCTGGATAGCATATTTTAATGTGTACGCAGTAACCGGATTTTTATCGCTTTCAATTTTATAATCGTAGCCGCTGTATCCTCCAGTAACAACACCATAGAGTTTGTTATCGAAAATGTGTTTCCATTTTATGGTAGCGGCTTTATTACTATAGCTATATGACGTATCACCATTTAATGTAAATCCATCTTTACTTAGATAGCCCGAGAGATAGAGGCTGTTTTTTTCGTTGAAGTCATGATTGATGTTGGCATTCAAATCATAGAATGTAGCCTTACTATGTTTGATGCCGTCATTTGGTATTTTCTTGAGCAGCCAGTCTGAATATGTTGAGCGGCCACCAATCAGAAATGATGTTTTGTCTTTGATTATTGGCCCTTCAACATAAAGTCTGCTGGTAATTGGCCCTAATCCGCCACCACCTGAGATCTTCTTTTTATTTCCTTCGCGTGAGGTCACGTCAACAACGGAAGAAAGGCGTCCACCATACTCAGCAGGTATTCCACTTTTATAAAG
Organism: Cyclobacteriaceae bacterium; assembly: GCA_036569145.1. GTDB lineage: Bacteria > Bacteroidota > Bacteroidia > Cytophagales > Cyclobacteriaceae > DATCRE01. The sequence continues at coordinate 13,626 of DATCRE010000051.1, read as the reverse complement.
CTCTACGTTTTTTACAATGTCTGGATTAAAGGCTGAGAAGAAACCAAACAAGTGTGCAGGATTGTAAATAGTTGCATCATTAAACAAGATAAGGTTTTGATTTGTGGCGCCACCACGTACATTGAGACCTGTAGTTCCTTCACCAACGGTCTGCACACCAGGGAGTGTGAGCATGACTTTAAAAATGTCGACTTCACCAAGGGCAACTGGTATTTTCTTCATAGTCTTGATGTCAAGCCTGTCAAGACCCATTTGCATGCCGTTAACATTTCTGTCTTTTTCAGATTCGATAACAACTTCTTTTAAAGAGGTAACTTCTTCAAGCAATTCAATGTCCAGCTTTCCATCAGAGTACAGATTTATTTTACGCACAGTACTCTTCATGCCTACGCTCTTTATTTTTAATTCATGACTGCCTTTGGGAAGTGTGATAGCAAAATAACCAAACTGATCCGTTGATATACCGATCAATGGATTTTCAACATACACTGAAGCTCCTATAACATGTTCACCTGTTTCTGATGACTTAACGTGACCTGCCAATGTTGCGGTGCCAGTACCAAACGTACTGGTCTTTCTACCGATGTCGTATTGCTTATTTTCAGCAAAGATTTTTCCTTTTTCCTTTTTCTCTCTTTCGAGATATTCGGCCAATGCATTATTATTGGTTTCATTCGCATGAGACTGACCACGATCAAAAAAATCGGATGGTATAGAGGTTTGTAAACTCTTGTCTTTTACAAGATAGATGTTGCCTTGTTTGCTTATGGCATAACGAAAGCTGGTTCCCTGTAATGCAAGGTCTAAAACTTCGCTAACAGTCTTGTGATCAACTGTAAGATTGACTACTACGCTATCAAAAAGTGTTGTGTTATAAAATAATTTGTAATGCGTTTGTTGCTCAATTGCTTTTACTAAATTTTCAAAAGGTACGTTAGTAAAGCTTCCGGTTATAAAAGCAGTTTTATTGGATTGACCGTAAGAGAATGAGCATGAAAAAATAAGAAGCAGCAGCGAAAGCTTTTTGTAGAATTGACTCATAGTTTTTCTGATTCATCATAGAACTTTGCCGATTCAACTAATGCAAAATCCTTATTTTTCTTAAATCTGATTTTTAATTTAGACAAGTGCTTTCGAAGCATTGTTTTTCGTTCGGCAAATACTTTTAGAACCGCTGACTTGGATCTTACGGTAAAGTATGTTCCATTTTTATAGATGTAAAAAATATCACGTTCATTAAATTCTTTGATAATGGTACGGCCGGTTAAATTTTCCTGGATCTCTTTTCTTCGTTTGGCATATACCTTCGTCTTTCCATCATAGAGCAGATCGTAGTAACCAGTACGGATGTCTGTTGTGCTGTCTTTGATGAGTTTTACAAAATGATGTCCTTGTAATGTAAATGAGGCGAGATGTTCGTCAATGAGTTCTAATTTGAAATGACCTTGCGGATGATCAATGATAACTTTATCCCGAACGATGTTATACATCATATCAACATTTCTGAAAATCTGATGGTCATAAGTAATTGTTCCATATTCCCAATCGTCGGATATATAGTAGGGGTGACCAATATCATAATTGTGGATTTCATAATCTCTATACTCCACTCCGTTCAAGAGATGTGAGTTACCTCCAATAGATGAAGAATAGATTCCATACGCATGTTGAACAGCACTATCCAGAAGTAGAGTTTTATGTTGGGAGTCCTGCCCGGCACAAAGAGAAGGAACAGTAACAATAAGCGTAAAAAATATCTTTAAAGGTTTAAGCATTGAGGATATGTAGAATCAAAATTTTGTACAGTATACTGAAATTTATGCTGATAACTCATTTTATTATTTTAACGGCTCACCTTCGGTGATTCAATAGTAAACTTCATTCCCCGCAGAATTAGAAAAAACAATGTCGCAAACAGGTCTTAAAAAAGGATGTAAAACTTCTACGCATATTTCTTTTTTTAAATGTAAGACTTCCTCATTTCCTCTCGGATCACGGAACTGCAATATATATTCAGGATATTTATTCAACGGGTATAGAAAGTCCAGAATGGATGGTGCAATAGTCTTTAAAGCGTCAAAATATTATTTTCGCCTGTACCGGAATGCATAAGTGCTTTGCCTTTGCTGACAGATATCGAAAAGACATGTCCAAAAACGCTGAATAAGAAACCCGGATGAATAGTATCTATCAGCTTGTCAATAGTTATCAGTTAACTGTAATTTCCAAGCCTTACTTTCGTTAGGTATCTTGAGATAAATTCATTAACATTTTTTAACATTCGTCATCTTCTTGATGATGGAGATGTATTGATGTAGCGAGTTCTCTTTACATTTGCGTGATTTAAGTTTTTAACCTTTATGCCATTTACAAATCCATTCGTTGAAAAGTCGCGGGTTGTCAATAATATCTATACCGTTCTATGCTTAAATCTTGTTTTGATTTTGGCCCTGTTTTCAATCAGCAGAGTTTTATTTTATTTCTTTAACCAGGAGTTTTTTGGAGGACTTACATCTTCGGAATTTATAACGATCATGTTGGGAGGCATTCGCTTTGACCTGACGGCCGTGCTCTATGTTAATGCACTTTACATAGTGATGCTTATTCTTCCTTTTAAATTTCGGTTTAACAAGTACTATCTGTCCACAGCAAAATGGATTTTCTTGATTTTCAATTCTATTGCTTTAGCTGTTAATGCCATTGATTTTATTTATTTCAAATTCACGCTTCGTCGTACAACGGCAGATGTCTTTCAGCAGTTTGAAAATGAAACCAACCTGACAAGCCTCTTTGCCAGATTTTTAATTGACTACTGGTATGCCGTTTTGGTTTGGATTGCACTTGTGGTATGCCTTATATGGATTAGCAGGAAGATAAGAATTGAAGGGCCTATGCTTAAAAAATCAATTGTATTTTATTCATCCGGAGTAGTGGCTATGCTTCTTGCGGCTCTTTTGTTTGTTGGTGGTGTGAGAGGGGGATTTCAACATAGCACCAGGCCGATTACATTGAATGATGCGAACAAATATGTAAAGGATATTAAATATGTGAGTCTTGTTTTGAACACGCCGTTTGCGTTGATACGAACGATGAGCAAAACTAAAATTCAAAAGGTAAACTTTTATTCTGATAGAGCTCAGTTGGATAGCGTGTACAATCCACTCCATATCCCATCCGACTCGGGAAGTTTCAAAAAGGATAATGTTGTTGTTATCATACTCGAAAGTTTTTCAAAGGAGTTTATGGGAGCTTTCAATAAAGATAAAGAGAATGGCACGTATAAAGGCTATACTCCATTTCTTGATTCGCTGATTCAACATAGCAGAGCTTATGACTATTCATTGGCGAATGGAAGAAAGTCCATCGATGGACTCCCTTCTGTCGTGGCCAGTATACCATCGTTAGGTGTGCCGTATATTTTAACGCCATATTCGGGTAACAGAATTAATAGTTTGGGATCATTGCTCAAGCAAGATGGGTATCACACTTCGTTCTTTCATGGCGCACCCAATGGATCAATGGGCTTTGATGCTTTCCTGAACATAGCAGGCTTTGATCACTACTATGGTAAAACAGAATATAACAACGATGCTGACTTTGATGGCTGGTGGGGAATATGGGATGAGAAATTCTTCGGGTTTTATGCCGACAAGCTTAATGAGTTTCCCCAACCCTTTGTATCAGGAATTTTTTCGGTGTCTTCACATCATCCCTTCATAGTGCCCGAACAATATGAATCGAAATTCAAAGGCGGTCGTGAACCTATTTTGCGTTGCATTCAATACACGGATTACTCATTAAAGAAGTTCTTTCAAAAAGCTTCTGCTATGCCGTGGTTCAAGAATACACTTTTTGTAATCACGGCTGATCATGCATCGTCCAACATACTGTTTGATGAAACCCATTCGGCTTACGGATTCTTTTCAATTCCGATTATATTTTATAAACCAGATAACAGTCTGGCTTCAAAAGAGGCTTCTATCATTCAGCAGATTGATATTATGCCAAGTGTATTAAGCTATTTGAAGTATGACAAGCCTTACATTGCCTATGGCAGAGATGCTTTTGATAAAACTACAGAACCTTTTGCGTTGAACTATAAGGATAACGTATATCAATTCTTCCAGGGAGATTACTTGCTTTTATTTGATGGTCAGAAAGCCATGGGACTCTATAACTTTAAAACAGATATAAAAATCAGCCAGAATATACAAGCCCAGCATCAGGAGATAGCCGATGCTATGGAAGCCAAAGTCAAAGCCATTATTCAACAATACAATAATCGTATGGTTGAGAATAAGATGGTGTATTAGTTATCAGTCCATAGTCAATGGACCATTGTCTATAGACTGTGGACCATTGAACTAACTACTACGCAAGATTATGATAAACCGACTGCACGTCGTCATCACTTTCGAGCGCTTCAACAAGTTTCAACACTTCGTCTTGTTGTTCTTCGCTTAGTTCTTTTGTTGTAGTAGGTATGTATTGAAGTTCGGAACTCTTAGGTTCAAGATGTTTTGATTCCAGAAACTTTTGCATGTGACCAAACTCTGTGAATTTGGTATAGACAATTACTTCTTCATCGCCAGACTCAATTTCTTCAGCGCCGGCATCAATCAAATCAAGCTCAAGTTCATCGAGGTTGATTTTTGAAGGATCGAATTTGAATACGCCTTTGCGCTCAAAAAGAAAACCAACCGAACCGGAGTTTCCCATCATACCACCATTCTTAGAGAATATCAATCTGACATTAGCTACAGTTCGTGTAGGATTGTCTGTTGCGCACTCAATCATGATGGGCACACCGTGCGGTGCATAGCCTTCATACGTAACTTCCTGGAAATCCTTTTCTTCCTTGGACGATGCACGCTTGATAGCAGCGTCCACTCTGTCCTTGGGCATGTTGGCACCTTTGGCATTCTGAATAGCCATCCGCAACTTCGGGTTATTTTCTGGCAGCGGACCACTTTGCTTTACGGCAATAGCTATATCTTTTCCAATGCGTGTAAAGGCTTTGGCCATGCGGTCAAAGCGTGCAAACATTTTGTGTTTTCTCTTTTCAAAAATCCTTCCCATGAGTAGAAAAAGTAAGGTGGCAAAATTAAAAGTATTGCCGATTCATCCAAAATATTATTAACAAGACCTATTGTTGAGCTTAACTTATGCTTCAGCTCTTTTCGCTTTTTCCCAAATAGCCGATTGACTTCCTTTAAGATAACGCATGAAGCCCGCATACACTGAAACGTTCATTACAGTGAAGTAGTAAGGCACGAAAAATCCCTTGATGGCAATCTTTTTATCCTGATTAAGATGCCCGATAAAGGCGACAGTATAAAAGACTATTTGCATCACCAGGATGAAGCTATAGAAGACCGATCCATTCCATGCAAGAATGATGTTGCTGACAAGAATCAATAACAACGCCAGCGGGGCGAGCGTCCAGCGAAGTACACGGTGTGATACATATTGAAAGGAGAGAAGTCCATATTTTACAGGATTAAGCAAGGCCTTTAACTTTACGATTGCCTGAAAGCCACCGGCTGAGATTCTTACTTTGCGTTTCCATTCTTCGCTCACAGATGCGGATGCTGTTTCGGTGGCATAAGCATCGGGCTCATAAACAAAACGATATCCCTTCATGGTAATCTTAAGGGATATATAGAAATCTTCGATGATGATATTTTCTCCGGGCTGCTCAAAGAGATTTGTTCGTACAGAAAATAGTTCGCCAGCAGCGCCAACAACTGAATACACTTCAGAATCTTTCCGCTTTAGAAATGATTCATATTTCCAATACATACCTTCACCGGCTCCGGATGCATTATCTTCTTCTTTTTTGAAGATACGCTTTTCACCAGCAACACCTCCTACAGAAGGGTCTTGATAGTGTCTCATAATATTTTTGATTGACTCTTTATTGAGATAGGTATTCGCATCGCAAAAGATTACAGTAGGCGTTTCAACAAACTTCATGATCCGGTTCACGGCATGAATTTTACCTTTGCGTTCATCGGAGTGATAGTGCTTTATTTCGGAATGCTTAGCGACCAGGCTGGCGGTATTATCAGTTGAGCCATCCGTTACAATGAGGATGCTGAGTTTCCCGGCAGGGTAATCGAGGGCCAGCGTATTTTTGATCTTCTCCTCAATAAAGCCTTCTTCATTATAAGCAGCGATTACCAGCGTTGTAGCAGGCCAGTCGTAATTTTCACCGGCTTCGGTTATAGGGTGCTTTTTTACTTTCGACAGTAGAAAAATAATAATTCCGTAGCCTATATAGGTGTATAAAACAATAAACAGACTTACCCAAAAGATATATAAGGCAACCATAGGCTATAAAATTGAATTTCGATTAAACCCCGAAACTACAAGTTACAATGAAAAAAATGAGGGTATACAGTTAAGATTTTTAGTTAAGTTTGTAAGTCTAAGTTGCAATTATGCGGTTTCTACGCAAAACATTACTCTCTTCAATCCTGATCGGGTTGTTTATACAGGCCTCTGCTCAAAAAGCTGAAGTGCTTGATAATCAATCTATAATTGCTAAATCAGCTCTTGGCAGTAGCCACAGAAGTTCGTCAAAATTACTTGCGTGGAATCATAATACTTACGAGAATACTGTTTCAGAACATTTACGAAGGAATTATACCTCTAAAACCAGGCCTGAACTCGCCCCAACTGCTAATGATGACGCGGTCACTACCTTAGAAGATAACAGCGTTACTTTCGCTATATTGTCAAACGATGATAACGGCGGCATTCTTCTCAACCCGCTCAGCGTTGACTTTGATGCGTCTACACTCGGGTATCAAACTACGATAACCACAACAGAAGGAACATTTACAGCCGACCTTTCAGGGAAAGTTACTTTTGTACCCGTTGCTGATTTTAATGGTACAGCAACAACCAGCTATACTGTCTCTGATATTTTACTGCAAGTATCCAATGCAGCACAAATTGTTGTTACAGTAACTTCCGTTAATGATCTGCCTGTTGCAGTAGATGATGCAACAACAACCAACGAAGATGTTAGCACAACCCTGAATGTGGTTGCTAACGATACAGATATTGAAGGACCGGTAGATGCATCCACAGTTGATCTTGACGTGTCGACAGCGGGCATTCAGAATTCATTCACCGTAACAGGAGGAACGTTTACAGTCGATAACGGTGGCATTGTTACTTACAGCCCGGCGTTAAATTTTAATGGAGTTGCTTCCCTTGACTACACCGTTAATGATGCGGATGGTGGCACTTCTAATACAGCCACCATTTCAATTACAGTAAATGCCGTTAATGATGTGCCCGTTGCTAATGATGATGCAACATCTACCGATGAAAATGTTGTTGTTACTCTAAATGTTGTAACGAACGATACTGACGTTGATGGTACTGTGAATGCAGCATCTGTTGATCTGGATACGGGTACAAGCGGCATTCAAAATTCAAAAACAACCGGACAAGGTAAGTATACTGTAGATGGGAGTGGTGTTGTAACATATACACCTGCACTGAATTTTGTGGGCATGGCAACATTGTCTTATACAGTAAACGATAATAGCGGAGGTACTTCTAACAGCGCAACAATTTCGATTACGGTTGATTTTGTGAATCAGGCTCCGGTTGCTCACGATGATGCTGCCACTACCAACGAAGATGTAGCCGTAACTATCGATGTAACTGCTAATGATGATAACGATGGCCTCTTTGATTTATCCAGTGTGGACCTTGATCCATCTACTGCAGGTATTCAGTCTACCCTCAGCACAGCAGACGGAGATTATAGTGTTAATACATCAACGGGTATTGTAACCTATACACCTACCACCAACTTTAATGGAACCACTTCAATAACATATACTGTAAAAGATAATTTAGGTCTTGGTTCGAATGCTGCTAACATAACTATCACCGTCACACCTGTTAATGATCCTCCTGTAGCTGTTAATGATGCAGCCAGTACCAATGAAAATGTTACGGTTTCACTTAACGTTACTACAAATGATAGTGATATTGATGGTTCAATTAATGTTGCTACAGTTGATCTGGATGTTAGTACAAGTGGTATTCAAACATCAAAGTCTGTAACGCTGGGGAATTTCAGTGTTAACTCTCTTGGTCTTGTAACCTTTACACCAACCGCCAACCAGAGTGGTACAGCTACCACAAGCTATACGGTGAATGATAATGGTGGTGTTACTTCCAATACAGCTACTATTACAATAACTATTGCTGCAGTTAATCATGCGCCGGTAGCGAATAATGATGCTACCAGCACCAATGAAGACAACGCTGTGACTATTAAAGTTGTTAGTAATGATACAGATAGTGATGGTTCCATAGACAACAGTACGGTTGACCTGGATGTAAGCACTGCAGGTATTCAAAATACAATTACCAATGCTGACGGTGTTTATAGTGTAAATTCAGGAGGCGTAGTTACATACACACCAGCGTTAAATACTAACGGAACGAAGACTTTATCGTATACCGTTAATGACAATGATGGCGCAACTTCTAATGCAGCAACCATTACCATCACAGTGATACCTGTTAATGATGCACCAGTCATTAACTCACAAACACCATCGCCGCTTGTTACCAATGAAGAACAAGCGATCACCATAACGCTGACAGATCTTAATGTCACTGATCCTGATGATACTTACCCGACAGATTTTACGCTAATTGTTTCGACAGGCACAGGTTATACAGTTTCAGGAAATACCATTACACCTAATGCTAATGTTACAGGTACACTCACAGTAGGTGTACGCGTAAATGATGGAAGTCTGAGCAGTAATCTCTTTAGTCTCCAGGTTAGAGTTGATCCGGTAAATGATCCTCCGGTAATTACAGGGCAATCTTCACTCAGCGTTAATGAAGATAATTCTATAACCTTACAATTAAGCAACCTTACTGTAACAGATCCTGACAATACATATCCAACAGGATTCACTCTTTCTGTTTCAGCAGGATCTAACTATACTGTTTCTGGAGCAACGGTTACACCGTCGTCAAACTACACGGGTACGCTTTCAGTTCCGGTAACAGTTAACGATGGTACGAGTAACAGCAATACTTTTAATGTTCAGATTACAGTTAACCCTGTGAATGATACACCGGTTATAACCGGGCAGATTCCAATAAGCATATCCGAAGTACAACCCGTTACAATATCATTGAATCAGCTCGTGGTTTTCGATCCGGATAATACCTATCCATCTGACTTTACACTTTTTGTTTTATCAGGATCTAACTATAGTGTTTCAGGTGATGTAGTAACACCAGTAGCTAACTTTAGTGGAACGTTGCTGGTAAGAGTTTTTGTGAGTGATGGTACAGCTTCGAGTGCAATTTATAATTTACAGATTCAGGTTAATTCAGTTAACGATCCTCCGGTTATTACGGGGCAGCAGGCTTTAAGTGTTAATGAAGATACTCCAATCACTATTCAGTTTGCCAACCTTACAGTTTCCGATCCTGATAACACATATCCGACAGGTTTTACACTGACAATACAATCAGGGGCGAACTACACATTCTCAGGCACAACTGTCACGCCAGCTGCTAATTTTAATGGTACACTTTCAGTAAGCGTAAAGGTAAATGATGGATTAAGCGATAGTGCGCCATACAACCTTCAGATTACGGTTAATCCTGTTAATGATCCACCTGTTATAACAGGACAGCAACCCTTATCGACCAATGAAGATACTCCGTTGACAATTCAATTAGCTAATCTTGTTGTAACAGATCCGGATAATACGTATCCAACAGGTTTTACATTGGTTGCATCGTCAGGCACCAACTATACAGTTTCAACGGGCAACATTATTACACCTGCCGCGAATTTTTCAGGAACACTAACAGTGCCTGTACATGTAAATGATGCGGCCTCAGCCAGCAGCAACACATTCAATCTTTCTGTAACAGTTAATCCAGTTAATGATGCGCCAGTCATTACAGGGCAGGTTGCTCTCAGCACACAAGAAGATACGCCGATTACCATCAAGCTTTCAGACTTAACAGTTACCGACCCTGACAACACGTATCCCACAGGTTTTTCACTGTCGGTTTCTTCAGGAGCTAATTATACTTTCTCAGGCACAACCATTACACCTGCTACCGATTTTAACGGAACATTATCAGTACCAGTAACCGTTAATGATGGATCTGCCAACAGTGCTTCGTTCAACCTTCAAATTACAGTTACACCCGTTAACACAGCACCAAAGATTACAGGCCAGGTAGCATTAAGCACACCGGAAGATCAGGCTATCACTATTCAGTTTGCTAGCCTCACCGTTGTTGATCCGGATGATTCTTATCCAACGGGATTCACCATGACGCTTTCACCCGGGTCTAATTATTCTGTATCGGGAACAACGGTTACACCAGCCGCTAATTTTAATGGTACACTTACTGTACCTGTTGTTGTAAATGATGGAATTGCTAATAGTCCTTCATTCAGTTTGCAGATTACAGTAACGCCTGTCAATGATCAGCCAGTCATTACAGGGCAGGCAGTGTTGTCGGTGAATGAAGATACCAATATCACTATTCAATTTGCTAATCTCACCGTTACCGATCCTGATAACACTTATCCTACAGGTTTTTCCATGACGCTTAGTTCAGGTTCCAATTATACAGTTTCGGGAAGTGTCGTTACGCCAGCTTCAAACTTTAATGGTGTTCTTTCGATACCTGTTAAAGTCAATGATGGAACAGCCACAAGCAATACATTTAATTTACAGGTAACAGTTAATCCTGTTAATGATGCACCAACATCTAACGGTTTACCTACTGTTACACTGCAGGAAGATAATGTAGCAGCACAAACAACCAGCTTGCTTAATGGATTTACAGATGTTGAAGATCCTGTAAGTGCATTTACATATACAATTGTATCAAACACTAATGCAGGATTTTTTCAAACGCTTTCCATTGATCAGGCAAAAGGAGATTTATTATTCAGTTTAAAACCTAATGTGTTTGGTACAGCAAAGATCACTATTAAGATGACAGATACGGGTGGACTTTCTGTACAAGATGTTGTAACGATTAATGTTAATGCCGTTAACGATCCACCAAGTTTTGATCCAATACCTGACGTTGTGATTTTTGAGAACGCATCAACTCAAACAATAACCGTTACTAATATTTCGGCAGGACCTTTCGAAACTCAGAGCTTGTTATTAACAGCCACTTCAGGAAATACAGATTTGATTCCACAACCAACAGTTACTTATAATGGCACAGGTACTACCGCCACCATCTCATTTAAGCCAGTAGCGAGTCAAACCGGAACAGCGGTAATCACGGTGAAGCTGGTTGATACTGGCCTTGCAGAATTTACACAGACATTCAACGTTCAGGTGAATAGTATTAATGATGCGCCAACGCTTGATCCTATCAGCAATTTAACTGTGCTGGAAGATGCAGGATCACAGACGGTACCATTAACAGGCATCACAGCAGGCCCAAGTGAAACGCAAGTTCTTACAATAACAGTATCATCTAACAATGCAGCATTATTTGAAACGTTCAGTGTTACCTACACAAGTCCACAATCAACAGGCACAATTAATCTCAAATCGAAAGCAGATGCTTTTGGTACAGCAACGGTTACAGTCACTGTAACAGATGATGGTCCAGCAACACCTGCGCCTAATAAGAATTCAGTTTCACGAAGTTTTACATTTACCGTGCAACCTGTTAATGATCCTCCGGTAGCGGTAGATGATGCAGTAACAACAAATGAAGATACCCCCGTTACCATTAATGTTGTTGCTAATGATACCGATGTTGATGGTACAATAAATGCAGCATCTGTTGATCTTGATGTAGCTACTGGCGGTATTCAAAATACAAAGACAACAACGGCAGGAACATTCAGTGTGAACTCATCTGGTATTGTGACTTACACGCCGCTGGCTGATTTTAATGGATCAGCTTCTTTAGATTATACGGTTAAGGATAATTCAGGAGCAACTTCTAACAGTGCAACCATAGCAATTACTGTAAACCCTGTAAATGATCCGCCAACGCTTGATGTAATTGGAAATGTAACGATGCAGGAAGATGCAGCCCAGTTGAATGTTTCGTTAACGGGTATCACTGCAGGGTCGGGGGAAAGCCAGGTATTGTCGTTGAGCTTGACATCCACCAACGCAGCGATATTTGATATACTGGATATTGTTTATACCAGTCCTCAAAATGCAGCCACGCTTCGAATAAAACCTAAAGCCAATGCCAATGGCACAGCCAACGTTACAGTTACGGTTACAGACGATGGAACAACTTCGAATACATATTCAAGAAGTTTTACAATAACAGTTCAACCTGTTAATGATCCGCCAACCTTTGTGAAAGGCACGCTTGTACAGGATACGGCTATTGTTGGCGACCTTTATACTTACTTCATAGATTTAAATGATGTAGATGATAATGTTCTATCGGTTACGGCTACATCAATTCCATCGTGGTTAACCATTTCGAATGTATCGCTTACAGCAGATCAGAAGACAGCGTGCAATTGTACATGGAGATCGAAGCTGAGCGGAACGCCACCGTTAACAGCTCCATCTTCTATGTCGATAAACATTCTGGGTAAAGATCCATCAGGACCAGCTCAATCACAGTTGCTTACGTTGCTTATTGATAAACGTCCTGTTGTTTCTCCAATAGCCTTGACTACGAATGAAGATAACGGACTAAGTTTTACATCACAAAATTTTACAACGTCGTTTACCGATGCAGATGGTAATATGCTTGCTGAAATTGTATTAACAACATTGCCCAAACATGGCACTGTAACACTTAACGGGTTACCCGTTAAAGTAAACGATGAAATCCCGGCAGCTTCAATTCCATCATTAGTGTATTTGTCTTCATTAAATTACAATGGCAAAGACACGTTGATGTGGAATGGCAGTGATGGAATTGCATATAGTAAAACACCTGCGTTGATTAGCCTCGTAATAAATCCTGTAAACGATGCACCTGTAATAGTAATTTCGAAAGGCATACTTCTTTATCAGATTGGAATTGGTCAGCTTCAGATTATTTCAAATGATTCAATATCGATTACAGATGTTGATAATGATAGTATAGCCAGTGCTGAAATCGGAATCAGGAATGAAGACTTTGATGTTCGTTACGATCTTCTGGCCGATCCTTTGGAATTTGACAACACCACCAATATAAAGCATGAGATAGATGTAGACCAACGCGTGATAACCCTAACCGGAAAAGCACCTATTGCAGATTATGTAAAAGCAATCACAGCCATTAAATATAAATATGATAATTCTGTTAAACCAAAAAGTGATCATAAAAGAATTTATGTTGTTTTAAGCGATGGCGATGCTTTAAGTGACACGAAAGACAGGCAGCTCGATCTGATTTATACATTTGAGGACATTGATATTGTTACGGGATTCACACCTAACGGCGACCAGGTTAATGATGTGTGGGAAGTAATTAAAAATGAGCGCAAGGATGATCTTAAGGATTCGAGGTTGTTTGTTTATGATAAACGAGGTGTGCTTGTTTATCAGTCTGTAGGGTTTGAGCAATCGTGGGATGGACGTTATAAAGGTGAGGTGTTACCATCGGACA
>DATCRE010000050.1:0-10619 GCA_036569145.1 Cyclobacteriaceae bacterium | reverse complement strand
AAATTCTGACTGATGTTCTTTTAACATCGCAGGTGTTACATCGCGTAAGCTTGAAATGGAAGGATAATGTTTCTTAAGTAACGCTACACCTTGCTCGCATTCTTTTCTCCTGGTGTTATATTCTGAATCAGCCAGTGAATGTTTCACATTTGTATCGAGTAGAACTAGTGTATATCCTTTCAATACAATGGGAAAATAATGATATTCCAGTGAACGGCAGTCCAGTACAAACACATGATCTTTCTTTCCCATCATGCTGGCAAACTGATCCATGATACCGCACTTCACGCCGGCATAATTATGTTCAGACCATTGCGCTATTTTTATCATGTCAATCTTGGGCAGATTAAGTGCATTCAGCTCATTCAAAGCATAAACAAAACCACACTCTAATGCAGCTGATGATGACACGCCTGAACCCGTAGGAATATTTCCACCCAACACACAATTGAATGGTTTAATGGTATGACCCAAATCCTGAAGCCTGCGAATAACACCAAGCAGGTAGTTTACCCAACGTGGACTTTGAACTTTTTCAGTATGAGAAAGATTTATTTCAACACCTTCCTGGAAATTTAAAGAGTAGATACGAGAGATGTTGTCAGGCGATGCTGTGATACCAAAAACAATTTCTTTGTCTATTGCAGCTGGCATAACAAAGCCGTCATTATAATCAGTGTGTTCACCAATTAAATTAATTCTTGCCGGAGATCTGACTAATAACGGTTCCTCTTTGTACAACTCAACAAATTGAGTGCGAACATCCTGGTAATTAAAATCCACAGTGTTTAAAAAATTAAGTTATAAATAGGTTAACAAAAAAACTGGTGACGTCTGTCGCGTCACCAGAGAATTTTTGTGCACGATACTGGCAGCCCAAACCCACTGACAATATCATACAGCGAAGAACCGAAGAGAAATTTAATTCCTGCTTCACTTAAAACTTTATTTAATAAAATAACGATGCCGGAAACGTTGTCAGGTGTTATGCTGATTAACGGATCCAGCCTACTTACCAGAACTAATCCATCCATTACTCTGCATCCAATCAATGCACCGATCCATCCAATGGTCTTTCGTTGTTGGATTTATCAGCCCAAAGCCATGACTACCAGCGGGAAATATGAATAGTTCGGCCTTGACGTTGTTCTTCTTGAGAACTTCATAAAAACGGAGACTGTTTTCAACTTTTACTGCATCGTCATCGCCAGCATGAACAAGAAATGTAGTTGGCGTTTTGGATGTGACTTGAAGTTCGTTAGAGTAATAGTTAATTAATTCTTGCGAAGGATTTTTTCCAATCAGATTTTCCCGCGATCCAAGATGAGCCAGGCTATCTGTAAAACTGATAACCGGATAGATTAATATCATGAAGTCGGGCCTGAGATTTATGTTGTCTTTATTTTCAATAACAGGTTTATCAAAGTGAGTGCCTGCTGTAGAAGCCAAATGTCCTCCGGCAGAGAAACCTGCAATGCCAACCCGGTCTGGATTTATTTTCCATTCCCTGGCGCGCTCGCGCACAACCTTAATGGCTTGCTGAGCATCTTGCAACGGACCAATTTTTTTATCGGTCATTATCTTATCATTCGGAATGCGATACTTTAAAACAAAAGCTGCTATTCCTACCTTGTTCAGTTCTTTGGCTACAGCCTCGCCTTCATGTTGAAAAGCCACCACACCATAACCACCGCCAGGACAAATTACTACCGCAGTGCCGTTAGCAATATTGGGTGGCGGAAGAAATACGGACAATGTTGGTCTTGAAATATTTACGTAACGAAACCAGCCATCGGTATAAGTAGCTTCTTCGTCGGGACCGGGAATAGAGTTTGGTATTTTATCTGGATAAAGAGGTAAAATGAGTTGCGCCATTACACGAGAGAAACAAGATGTTAAACAAAAAAGCAATACAATTTTTTTCATGAACAATTGTGATTAGGGATATGGTTTTGTTATGGAAAGGTGAGTAAATGATCAGAGCTTTCAAATTGAGATTTGATATTGCCTAAAAGAAAGTGATGGATGGAAGGTGAGAATCAGAAGGTAAGAATTTATAGTCCGGTGCCCAGAAACATGAGTTTCTGAAGCACCAAAACTATTATTGACCAAACTTCTTTTGTCAATCGCGATCAATTAGTCGATTGTTATTGAGATGGCATAAGACTTACTTCTTTTTCTTCGAAAAAACGATTCCGGAAACGTTATCAATTTACATCCTCTGGGTAGACCAGAGTTCGTCTCTTTTTATCATATTTGCAGGTTAACAAACCATAATGAAGGATCCGCAGGCCACAATACGTGATATAGCATTAAAACTGAATGTCTCTATTTCAACAGTTTCGAGAGCTATTCGTGGGGTTCCTGAAGTAAATCCCGAAACCCGAAGGGCTGTACTTGAAATGGCAGCGAAGCTCAATTACGAGCCTAACCGGGTAGCGCAAAGCTTGCGAATAAAAAAAACCAATACACTGGGAATTATTGTACCTGAAATTGCCATGCATTTCTTTTCTTCTGCTATTAGCGGCATGCAGGAATATGCGGCACAACATGGTTATAGCATTATGATTTGTCAATCTATGGAATCTCTTGAAATTGAGAAGTCAAACATTCACATGCTGGTATCAAACCGTGTTGATGGTTTATTGATCTCACTTTCCAGTGAAACCAAGAATGCAGAACATCTTCAGCAATTAATACAGAAGAAAATTCCCATGATACTCTTTGATCGCGTTCATGAAGATGTTCCCGTTTCAAAGGTAGTGGTAGATGATCATGAGGGTGCTTTTAAAGCGGTTGACTATTTAATTAAAACAGGATGTAAGCGCATCGCTCATATTGGCGGGCCTGCAAGTCTCTACATAAGTTCGCAGCGCAAGAAAGGTTATCTTGATGCTCTCACTAAAAACAATATCCCCATTGATGAAACTTTGATTGTTCATTGCGACAATCTGCAGATAGACCCAGCTGAGGCTACCAAAAAATTACTGAAACAAAAACCTGACGCACTATTCTGCATGAACGACCCCATTGCCATTCTGGCTATGCAGGTTTTGAAAGAAGAAGGAATAAAAATACCGCAGGAGATTTCCGTTGTTGGTTTTACCAATGAGCCCGTGTCATCTTTCATTGAACCATCACTCACTACAGTTGCACAGCCCTCGCACGAAATGGGTATGATGGCTGCCAAGCTTTTGATCGACCAGATGGAGAGCGAAGAACCATTTACACCCATTACAAAAGTGATCGACACCCAGTTAATCATTCGTAATTCCACCCGAAAATAAATCTAATCTGAGCTAATACCTTTGAATTCTTGCTGTCGTTTTATAGTGGTTTGATATTTGTCTATTATTTTTGTCCAACCATTTTTTAATTTGAAAACCTTTAAGAAGGTATTTTTTTATCTGTTATTGGCTTTGAGTATTCTGCTCATTGCACTGGTTGCCTCTGTCTTTATGTTCAAGAATCAGATCATCAACCAATTTGTGCGCGAAGCCAACAAGCACCTCAATACGCCTGTGAACATTGGCAAGATGGATGTTTCCATATTTCAGAACTTCCCGCTGCTCTCCATTGTGTTAAATGATGTTTACGTTGAGGATAGTCACGAAGGACAATATCCATTACTTACCGCCGAGTCTGTTTCATTTCAGCTCAACCCTATCGAAGTCTGGAAAGGTAATTACACTATCAAAGGATTACACATTAGTGACAGCGAAACAAATCTTAAAGTAAACGGAAAAGGTGTAAGCAACTATACCATTCTGAAAGATGAAAAACCATCATCAGACAAAAGTTCATTGCGTTTTGAATTAAGCAAGGTTGTACTCACCAATACAAAAGTGAGATATGCCGATGTTGTCTCCAATGTGGAACTCATCTTCAAAAGCAAAGACCTGATAGCTTCTATTGGGTCTGGCAAATCTGCTTTTGATATTGAAGGTGAAGGTGAGGTAACAACGGAGAAGATCAGTGTCGATGGCAATAACTTTTTAGGCGGCAAGTCTTTTCAGATAAAAAGTAATTTATCAATTAATACTGAAGATAAAGTACTATCTGTAAAACCTTCTACGCTCGACTTAAAAGGTTCGGGGTTTAATGTTATTGGTGAATACAACTGGAAATCTAAAAATAAAATCGACTTTAAAATTGACGGCAAGAATACTGACATTCAAACACTCTTGTCTTTGTTGCCGGGCCAGACGTCCAAGACTTTTGAAAAATATCAAAGCGATGGTGATATCTACTTCAACGCTAAAATTAAAGGTGATGTAGGTGAAGGACGAAGCCCCTCACTATCTGTTGATTTCGGATTTAAAAACGCAACCATCTTTCATCCCGATTACAAAACCAAGATTGAAGAAGCCAGCCTTGAAGGTTCTTTTGCTACCAAAGCACTAAGCGATGAACGTGAAGCTGTTCTTGTTTTGAAAAACATGAATGGCAAACTTAATGGTGAACCCTTCACTTCTAATTTTATCATTCAGGATTTTAAAGACCCTGATATCATTTGCGATTTTAAAGGTCGCGTTGATGCCGCAGCTGTACAGGCATTTTTTCCTGGTGACAATCTAAAGAATGTTCAAGGTTCATTACTCGCCGATCTTTCATTGGAAGGAAAAATTGAGTTGCTAAAAAATAAAGCCACTGCCCAGCGGGTTTCAACACGCGGAACAATTGAATTAGAAAACATCAATCTAAATTATGGCAAAGATGAAATTCCGTTGAAGAATCTTAAAGGAAGTTTGCAGTTCAACAATAATGATCTTGCCCTTAGCAATGTATCAGCTCAGTTGGGAAATAGCGATCTGCTATTCAATGGATTCTTTAAAAACGTAATCACATTTTTACTTTTCGAAGATCAGCCCATTGGTATCGAAACAGATCTCAAATCAAATTTCCTTGATGTTGATGAACTCTTTGCTATCGGTTTTGGCAAGTCGACGGATAGCAAGAAGCCAGAGTATGAATTCAGCATTTCACGCAACATCAATCTTAATTTTAATTGCGATGTAAAATCCATGCGTTATAAACGTTTTAGAGCGCATGATTTAAAAGGAGATCTTCTGGTTAAAAATGAAATGGCTGTATCACGAAGTATCAACTTAAAAACTATGGGTGGCGACCTGACTGTATCTGGTATTGTGGATGCCAAGAATAGAAAAGCTATTGACGTGGTGAGCACTTTAAAACTTAAAGGCATTTATGTAGATAGTATTTTTTATGTGTTTGAAAATTTTGATCAGGATTTTATTCAGGATAAACATTTGAAAGGACAAGGTGATGCCGACGTGAACCTGGAGATGACATTGAACCAAAACCTGAAACTCTTCTCCGAAACGCTCGTGGCAGATATTAGTGCCGTCATTAAAAATGGTGAGCTTAATAATTTCGAGCCCATGCAGAAATTAAAAACTTATCTGGATGATGAAGGTCTCAGTAAACTGCGCTTCTCAGATTTGAAGAATGATATTCACATTGAAAAGAAAACAATCTACATACCCCAGATGCTGATTCGTACTAACGTAACAGACATCAAGGTAAGCGGCACACATACTTTCGATCAGCAAATTGAATATCACATTGTAAGTCCATTGCGAAGCAAGAAGAGACTTAATTTACAGGAAGCACAAAGCGCAGTTGAAGAGGAGTCAGGACAAACTAAGCTTTTTCTCAAAATTGTGGGTACAACGGACCACTATCGAATTGTTTACGACACGGAAGCTGTACGTAAGAAAATTGGCACAGACATCAAGAAAGAAGTTCAGGAATTAAAGGATGCCTTTAAAAACAAAGGCATGAAGAAAAAGAAAGAGCAGGAACTTGAAAAAGATGATTATTTTGATTGGTAAGTTTTCTTTCAATATTCCATAATTCTAAACCACATCACTTTCTGACAAACGGCGTTCATACAATAACTGAACGGATAATCCTTTTTTTGGACTGCCATGATTAAATAATGTTCATCTTTATACATCCTATATCAATGAACAATCATGAGCAGCACCATCACATTAAGGTTTAACAACTCAACCGGACGTCAGTTTCAAACGGAATTAAGGAAAAGAGTAGACTCTTATTTCAAGGACAACAACATCAGCAAAAACGGCAACCTTAATCTATATGTGAAAACAGCAGTTATGTTTTCTGCATACCTCGTTCCTTATCTTCTCATTGCATTTAATGTGGTTGAAAGTAAATTAAGCTGGGCGCTCTTTTCCATTGTCATGGGGCTTGGCATGGCCGGCATAGGAATGTGTATCATGCACGATGCCAATCACGGCAGCTATAGCAAGAATACTGCATTTAATAAGTTTCTTGGATTTTTCTCTATCAGCCTTATTGCAGGTAATGCCCTAAATTGGCGTATCCAGCACAATGTTATCCATCATACTTACACCAATGTACACGATCACGATGAAGATATAGCACCTATTGGATTCTTACGATTTGATCCTCATTCAGAAAGAAAATCTATTCATCGATACCAGTTTATATATACATGGTTCTTTTACGGTTTAATGACATTAATGTGGAGTACTGTAAAAGATTTTAACCAGGTAGTACGATATAGTAAAGACGGCTTTTTAAAAACGGCAAACACTACTTTTAGTAAAGAACTTACTGTTGTTACTGTGATGAAGCTTCTATATTATGTATTTGTACTGATTCCGTATTTTGTGATTCCTGAAATGACTTTCTTAAACTGGCTTACAGGTTATGTTATTATGCATTACGTAGCTGGGTTTACGTTGGCCGTTGTTTTTCAAATGGCGCATGTTACAGAAGAAAATGAATTTCCACTACCCAATGAAGAAGGTAATCTGGAATCTAACTTCATTGAGCACCAACTAAGAACGACTATGAATTTTGCAATGGAAAATCGTATATTGTCGTGGCTTGTAGGTGGATTGAACTTTCAGGTGGAGCATCATTTGTTTCCAACTATATCGCATATACACTATCCAAAGATTTCAAGAATTGTAGAACAGACGGCTTTGGAATTCAATCTGCCTTATAAAAAAGAAAAGACATTTGTTGGAGCATTAATTACTCATACTAAAATGTTGTATAGATTAGGTCACGCTTAAATGATAATAGTAGAAATTACTCCAACAACACGGAGTATTTTCTACCGATAGGCAGCACAACTTTATTGGTGAGTGTAACTTCTATTTTATTCATGTCAGCAATCGCTTCGCGCTTTACAATAAACGATTTATGAATTCGTGTGAAGTGGTGTGTTGGCAACAACGAGCTGATATATTTCATAGTTTGTGTTACCAGGAGAGGTTTTTCATTTTCGAGATGAATCTTTATATAATTACCTACCGCCTCAATATAGATTACATTTTTTGTATTGATAATCCTCAAGATTCCTTCATACTTCAATTCAATCTCAGGAAATTGAATGCCTTCAACTCTGGTTCCTAATATAGTTGTTACTTTATTGATGGCTTTTAAAAAACGTGGAAAAGAAATTGGCTTCAACAAGTAATCAACTACATCACTCTGATATGCCTCAAATCCAAAATTACTATACGCCGTGGTAAGAATTACAGCAGCAGGATAAGGCAGACATTGTAACAATTCAAGGCCTGTGAGTTTTGGCATTTCAATATCCAGAAAAATCAAATCAACTTTTGTTGTGCGCATAAAGTCAAGTGCTTCTTTACCATCATAAACATCACCACTTATTTCAAGCATGTCTGTTTTACTAATGTGGGCCTGAAGCACTTTATGTGCCGGCGCTTCGTCATCTACGATCAGGCATTTATACTTCATGATTTTTGAATTACAACTTTATTGTTAGTGATACTGAATAAACTTCATTGTTATCATTTATCAACAGCTCATGTTTGTTTTTATAGGTTAATGCCAAACGCTTCCTGGTGTTTGAAAGACCTGTATTTGTTCCCGAAATTTTTCTTCCATTCTTATTGAAATTGTTTTTCATAATAAACGTAAGTTTCTTTTTATCAGCTTTAATAAAAAGCGAAAAAAATGGATGATCTGTGCTGGCACTGTATTTAATAGCATTATCAATAAACGGCATGAATAACATAGGCGATAAGCTTACAGTCTTGGAAGACACCGACGTGGTAAAATCAATTTTTAATTTTGGCGTTCTGTTTTGTTCATAATTTAAATATTTACGAATGAACTGGATTTCGTCATCCAGTGATACGCGTTCTTTTTTGGAAGACTCTATCTGGTAACGCAACAAATCTGACAATTCAAGAATTTTATCAGGTGTTTCTGTCGGATCAGTAAGTGCCGTTCCATATAAATTGTTAAGCGCATTAAACAGAAAGTGTGGATTTAATTGTGCTTTCAAGTGTCTGATTTCTTCATCTCGTTCTATCAATTCAGTTTTGAACAAAAGGTTGCGCTCCAAAATATTCTTATGCGTATAATAAAAACCCAATCCAACGAGGTATATAAAAAATATAGAAATGCCAATGGTTACAGGTTCATTAATCTGCACAAACCTGAACGGTGTAAAATAGTTAATAAGAAAGTAGCTGATAAAAAGCAGCACTGTACCGATGAAGTATTTCAGATTGTTTTTGCTGAAATACTTTTTGTACAAATACACATTATGAATATAAACTTGTACATGCGCAATCAACACAACCATAGCTCCCTGAAAGAGAATACTCAACACATTACCATGATGATAGATCGGATGATCTTTATTCATGAGTATCGTTAGCAAACCTAGCAGACAAAAGAAGAGATACAAAACAATATTCCGAACCCAGAAATTAAAGTAAGAGAAGTTCATACATCAAAAGTAGAACTATATATCTTAATAAGTGTGCTGATGAATGGCGTTTGTGTATCTCTGCTTAAACACCTTGAATAAAAACGTGTATAAGAAGCAGCATGCAGATAAGAATTTCTTACATCTTCTCAGATACCAGTTGATCTTTGTGCTTATATCGGAACACCATCGGAAACACAATACCTAGCACAAGACAATACACTGTAAAGGTAAACCAGATGTTCGGCCAATGGCGAACACCATCATGGGTGAAATGATCAACAACCCATCCGCTCATGGTGCCTCCGAGAAACGCGCCGATACCATTTGTCATCACCATAAACAATCCCTGGGCACTTGCTAACATACTTCGCTCCGTTTCACTCTTTACAAACAACGAGCCTGAGATGTTAAAGAAGTCGAATGCCATGCCGTAGATTATCATGGACAGTGTTAAGAAGATCAGGCCATCACCAGGATTTCCAATACCGAATAATCCAAATCGTAATGCCCAGGCAACAATACTCATGAGCATCACTGTTTTGATACCAAATCTCTTGAGAAAGAATGGTATGGTGAGAATGAAAAGTGTTTCCGAAATCTGTGAGACCGACATCAGAATGCTGGGGTGATTTACAGCAAATGAATCAGGATAGGTTTTTCCAAAATCATGAATAAAGGCTTCACCAAAAGTATTGGTAATTTGTAATGCTGCACCCAGGAACATGGAGAAGATAAGAAACACTACCATCCTGCTGTTCTTTAACAACTTCAATGCATCTGACACAAAATTCGACAACGTACTTGTATTTGAATTACCTGCTGATGGAGGACAGGCTGGCATTGTAAATGCATATAGCCCCAATGCTAATGCGGCCGATGCACTAAGATAAAGTTGAATGGGACTTACAGTCCATTTTCCAAAATCAATAGCCCACATGGCACACACAAAACCAACTGTACCCCACACCCGGATAGGTGGAAAAACTTTTACGATATCCATTCCTTCTTTTTCAAGAATAGCAAACGAAACAGCATTGTTCAATGCTATGGTCGGCATATACACCATGGAGTTGAGTAACATAACGACATACATAAATGTCGGGTCTGTTGTATTGGCTGCAATGAAAAGCAAAACAGCTCCGGCGATATGTGATAATCCTAAAAGACGTTCAGCATTAATCCAACGGTCAGCGATAACACCAATGATGGATGGCATAAACATAGAGGCAACGCCCATAGTAGCATAGATGTTGCCAACCTGCATGCCTGTAAACTTAAGTGTTACAATGAGGTAGCCGCCGAGCGAAATAAGCCATGACCCCCAGATGAAGAACTGCAAAAAGTTCATAAGGATAAGTCGATTCCGGGTATTCATGTGGCCGTAGTTTAGGGGTACCGGCTATAAAGAAACTCACTCTTGCGTTAGAAGGCAAGAAATAAATTTAGAGAATGGAAGTTTTTAGATTAACTATTAACGGCCTTGCCGATTTTTACAATACCCTTTTGTGGATTGATCTTCAATTCGAAATATTGGGTAATGAAAGTGATCATTCGGGTATCCATTAACAGGGCCCGACTTTCTGCGGGATAGAACACTGTTAGATCAAGTACAGCGCGTATGAAATTCTGGTGGCGGCAAAACTCCTTAGCCCAGGTTTTAAATTGAGCAGTCCACTCTTCCTGGTACTTTTCAAAATCATCTTTTGGTTCAAAGATAAATTCAAGCTGGTTGTCGCTATAGAAAGTAAAGCGGAACACGCCCATCAGGTTGATGTAAAATTCATTCAGATGCTGAAAGTCTGTACTCTGGTGTTGCTGAATTTTTGCTGTTGGCTCATCCATAATC
>DATCRE010000049.1:0-5971 GCA_036569145.1 Cyclobacteriaceae bacterium | reverse complement strand
TACCACGACAAGAGCGCTTCTATTTCTTTAGGATCAATTATTTTTTTAAAGATCTCCTCATGATCTTTTAAACCTTCCATCGTAAGCTCACCAGAGCCTGTAAAGGCTACAGCCTTACGAAAGGGTAAATCAAAAATATAGACGTTAGCATGAAAGGTATTGCGTGTATAAAGCCGCAGCGTTATCCTATCCTGGTAATGACGCCAGATTCTTCTGAGTACTTGTGGTGAGGTAAGCGAATCAAGTCCGGTAACAATATCAATTTTACACTTGGGTGATAGTCTGTTTTTGATAAAATCAAATGCAACTTCAGAGATGCCTGCCGTGGCAATGTAACAGTGTTCAGCTTGTTGGAGAATCTTGTCATTGATAAGCGGAACGGCTAATTTCTTGATGATCATTTAACAGGTATTGAAATCTAAAAACGGTAAGTCGTAAAATTAAACATTACCATGAAAGACCATCAAAATTTAACCAGACCTCGTGCCGGCCGGCTTCTCGGGCAGATACTTAGCCAGGTCGTCTGAAAATGCTTGTAGACAGCAGCTTTGCAACCGTTTTAAGTAGCCTTTATTTAAAATATTTACGTATTAATACGTAAAAATATCATCATATTACTTAATTTTATACGTAAATAGTACGTAACCTGTTAGGGGAGTATAAATAGAATAACGTGATGCATAAGGCAGAAAGTAGTTTTAAGTCGACCTGTTCGTATTGTGGCGTAGGCTGTGGCATTGTGGTTAAGAAAGACCGAAAGAATAATATCACAGTTGAAGGAGACAAAGATCATCCGGTGAATAAGGGTATGTTATGCTCGAAAGGCATGAACCTTCACTATGCTATGCAAGACAAGAGTGATCGTCTGTTGTATCCTGAAATGCGCTGGAGCCGAAATCACCCGCTGCAACGTGTCGACTGGAATGATGCCATGAAACGTGCAGCAGCGGTATTCAAATCCATTATTGATGTTCACGGTCCTAATTCAGTTGGCTTTTATGTTTCAGGACAATGTTTAACAGAAGAATATTATATCGCCAATAAACTGGTAAAAGGTTTTATCGGCACTAACAACATCGACACTAACTCACGTCTTTGCATGAGCAGTGCGGTTGCCGGGTATACCCGCACGTTAGGTGAAGACTCCGTTCCGGTAAGTTACGAAGACATAGAGCTTGCTGATTGCTTTTTGATAACGGGCGCAAATCCTGCTTGGTGTCACCCTATTTTGTTCAGACGCATTGAAGCGCACAAACAAAATAATCCTGATGTAAAGCTGATTGTCATTGACCCGCGCAAGACACAAACCTGCGCTATGGCCGATTTGCATTTGCAGATCATGCCGGGTACAGACATTTATGCATACAATGCCATTGCCAGGGTGCTTATTGAAAATGGCGATGTTGATTATGAATTCATTGCCAACCATAGTGAAAATTTTGAAGCGTATAAAACATCAGTCTTTAACACTACCGTTGAAGAAGCTGCTGCTATCTGTGATGTGCCCGTAGAAGAAATTCACCTGGCTGCATCATACATAGCATCGGCTAAAGGATTTTTAACGCTGTGGGCTATGGGGCTTAACCAAAGTGTTATTGGTGTTAACAAAAATATTGCACTCATCAGCCTTAACCTGATCACAGGTCATATTGGCAAGCCAGGCTCTGGTCCGTTTTCACTCACCGGACAACCTAATGCTATGGGTGGTCGTGAGGTTGGCGGACTTGCTACCATGTTAGCGTCACACCGCGCGATTGATAATGCTGCGCACAGAAAAGAAGTAGAAGAGTTCTGGGGTGGCACTACTATATCTGATAAGCCTGGTCTCACAGCAACACAGATGATTGAAGCGCTGGAGCGTGATGAACTTAAAGCCGTTTGGATTATCTGCACTAACCCCATGGTTAGCTTGCCAGATGCCAGGAGGGCAGAAGCTGCATTGAAGAAAGCGCGCTTTGTTGTTGTACAGGATATTTCTAATCGCTCAGATACATTAGCATTTGCTGATCTTGTATTGCCCGCGGCAGGTCACTTCGAGAAAGAAGGTACGATGACGAACTCCGAGCGACGCATTGGTCACCTCGCTAAAGTTGTTGAACCACCCGGAGAAGCATTGGCCGACGTTGAAATTCTTTGCCGCTTTGCCAAAGCTATGGGCTTTAGTGGTTTTGACTTTGCTTCGTCCGCTGAAATATTTGCCGAACATGCACGCTTAACAAAAGGAACAAACATTGACATCAGTGGTTTAACCTATGAGCGTTTGCAACGTGACGGATCTATTCAATGGCCTGTACCTTCTGCTGAACACGCTGGCACGACAAGACTCTTCACGAATCATAATTTCTTTACACCTTCAAAGAAAGCAAGATTCTTTCCATTTGATAACCCTGAAAACAAATCAGAGCCGCTAACACAAGATTATCCGCTTATTTTAAACACCGGGCGAATCCGTGATCAGTGGCATACCATGACCAAGACGGGCAAGGTAAATAAGCTGAAGCAACATATTGATAAACCGTTTTTAGAAATACATCCTATTGATGCATTGGTGCGCAATATCAAGGATGGCGATGTAGTAGTAGTAGAGAACGGTCGCGGTGAAGTTCGTGTGAGTGCTAAAGTTACTGATGAGATTAAGAAAGGCGTTGTTTTTCTGCCCATGCACTGGGGGCGCATGCTTAATCACGATCTCGGTCGTGCGAATAACATTACAAGCACGTTGGTTGATCCCATCTCTAAAGAACCAGACTTTAAGTTTGCTGCCATACAGGTAAGTAAATATGTAAAGCCTGCAGAGAAAATTGTTATCATCGGTGCTGGTGCTGCTGCGTATCGCTTCATCTGCACCTACAGAAGCTTGAATACAGCAGATGAAATACAGGTTTTCTCAAAAGAGAAAGATCCATTCTATAATCGGGTGCTGTTGCCCGAATATGTAAATGAAACATTGCCGTGGGAACGCCTGCAAAAATTTCAGGCTGGAGAGTTTGAAGCGTTGAATGTTCAACTCAGTCTTGAAAACGAAATTACCTCCATTAACAGAATGGAGAAATTTGTTGTTGATAAATATGGAGTGAAGCATAGCTACGATAAGCTGATTATCGCTACCGGTAGTCGTGCTAACATACCGAAAGATGCGCCGGTACATTTGCCAGGCGTATTTACTATGCGCACACGCTATGATGCTGATGCATTGAAAAAATATCTTAATCCCAATGCCAGTGTTTTAATTATTGGTGGTGGATTGTTAGGTCTTGAACTTGCTGCTTCACTTCGCGAGTTAGAAATAAATGTTTCTATTCTGCAATTGAGTGGAAGGTTGATGGAACGCCAGATCGATAACCTGGCCGGGCAGTTACTTCTTGACTACGTTGATGAAATTGATATTAACGTTTACCTGAACGACCAGATCCAGGCGATAGATCGTTCGCAGAAAAAAACAAACGGCCTGAGCGCGCGTCTTCGCAGCGGTAAAGTTATTGAAGCTGATGCCGTTGTCTATGCTGTAGGTACACGACCAAACATTGAGTTTGCGCAAGAGGCCGGTCTTGAATCAGCACGCGGTATGATTGTAAACGACTACCTGCAAACTAACGATCCTGATATTTTTGCCTGTGGTGAAATTGCTGAACACAATGGAAAAACACTAGGCATAACATCAGCCGCAGAAAAGCAGGCAGACATTGCAGCGAAGTTTATCAATGGCGACGTGCAGACTCGTTACACCGGGGCTGTGCCCATGAACATTCTAAAGTTCTCGCATTTAGATCTTTGCTCCATCGGTATACCCGAGATACCCGTAAACAGTGAAGGTTATGACGAAATTCTTTTCATCGATAAATCGAAACGCTACTATAAGAAATGCATCATTAAAGATGATAAGCTTGTAGGTGCCATCATGATCGGCGACAAGTCTGAGTTTGCCGAATTCAAGATGCTCATTGAAGATAACATTGAGCTTTCGGAGCGACGCATGCAATTGTTGCGGTCAGGTAAAAAAGCTGATCCTGTTGTTGGCAAGCTGGTTTGTTCATGCAACCAGGTAGGAAGAGGAAATCTCCAGAAGCTTATCGATGGAGGTTGCAAGACACTCAATGAACTTTGCCAGGCATCCGGCGCTGGACTTGGCTGCGGAAGTTGCAAACCTGAAGTGCAGCTTATCATCAAAGAAAGCCTTGCTAAAGTTGAGAGCGTTGCCTAAATAAACTATAGTTACGGGCAAAAGACTCGCATCTCATAGCTCTTAGCTCAAAACTATTAATATTATAAGTGTAAATTTGAATTGAAGTTTTAGTGTAGTCGATGGAGACAAAAAAGAAAAGTGATCTGATTCGTGCCTTTGTGAAAGGAGGAGTATTGTCGCCTGCCGACTTGTTGAAGATCATGGAGATCTCAAAAAGCCTGGGTAACAAATATGTACTCTTTGGTTCACGTCAGGATATTATGTTTCCGTCTAACGGTGCTGAAGAGGATGTTGTAGCGAAAGCATTCGATACACTAAGCATAGATTACGAATTGGGCAGCGATCAATCTGTTCATCAAAACATTGTAAGCTCGTATGTAGCTGTAAATGTATTGGAGACGACTAACTGGGTTAAAGAAGATACGTTTCATGTTGTGATCGATAACTTTGATTACAAGCCCAAGCTGAAGATCAACATCGTTGATCCTGTGCAGAGCATTGTGCCGATGTTTACCGGCGAGCTTAATTTTATTGCATCAAAAGAAGAGAACTACTGGTATTTATATATTCGCGATCCACGCAAGGGCAATCACGTTGAAAGCTGGCCCAGGCTTATCGCTGGTCATGAGATTGCTAAAATTTCAAAAGCGCTGGAAGATGTTATTCTCAAATACCAACCTTTTACGGCCGAAGAATTATTTATCATTCTGAAAGAAAGTCATCGGATAGTATACAAGCCTATCAGCGAAAAGCTCAAATTCAGAGATGCAACCTTTCCATATTACGAAGGTCTTAATGCCATGCTCAATAACCAGTTCTGGCTTGGGTTATACTGGCGTAACAATCAGTACGATATTGATTTCATGAGTGCTGCTTGCAGACTCTGCCAGGAAACCAACGTGGGTAAGATCAATATTATTCCATGGAAAGCATTCGTGATCAAAGGCATTAAGGCAACCGATCGTATTCGATGGGAGAAGCTGATGGGTAAGTTCGGTATTAATGAACGTCACTCATCGCTGGAGCTGAACTGGCATCTTCCCGTTATTGATCGTGAAGCGCTGGAGTTGAAACGCTTCCTGGTGCGTGAGCTCGACTTGCAGGATATCAGCACGCATGGTTTAACATTCACCATCAAAACTGGTCGTGATTCATTTTTCTTTACATCCATTGTCATTGAGAAAGTAAAGACAGCCGATGCTTTGCCTGGCGAACGTTACAATATTCTGTACGCCAAAAATTTCAATCCCAATAACTTTTTATACCTCACCTATGCGCGAGGTGTTAAGAAAGAAATAATACCAGCGTTGCTTATCGAGTTGAGCAAAATGTATTTCAGGCAGCTTAATCCTGAAAAAGAAAAAATTGCTGAGAAGAAAGAGGAAGTTCATCTTAACGGATCAGCCACCAGCTATCAATGCAGCAACTGCCTCACTATCTACGACAAAAAGTATGGTGATCCTGCAGCAAACATTCCACCAGGCACACCATTTGAGAAACTCCCTGAGCAATATAAATGTCATGTATGCGAAACGCTGAAGCGTGATTTTGTTCCGGTGAAGGAGTATTAAATGTACGCTTAGCAATGCATTTTAATATCTCACGATCTTTTTAGACCAGGTTTATTTCCATTAATTCTCTTCCGATTTCGTGAATACCGTCTATGATTTTCTCTGTTTGTTTAGGTGAAGGTGTTTTTTTTCCAGTAGCGTACTGGGATAAAAGTGTGTAGTTCATGCCTATCCTTGAGGACAAGGCCTTAACATTGATTGGAAATACTTCGAATAC
>DATCRE010000048.1:0-2917 GCA_036569145.1 Cyclobacteriaceae bacterium | reverse complement strand
GTTCGTATGTAGGAATGTACATGCCTCCTGCTATACATAATATGATTGATGCTCTTAATAGTCCAAAGCGGGACGTTAACAACACACCAATAAAACTCAATTGAAGAAGTACGTTAGACCATGCGAAAGGCATGTAGGCAGGCGAGCTCCAGATCATAGGTTCATGCCCGGGATACACCAGACTGTTGATGATGTCAACCAGATAATGATCAGTGATCAACTCTAATATTCCTGCAACTGTTCCGAAAATCATAAGACGATATACCAAAGGATTTTTTGTGCGGAAAGAGTAGATCCAATAAAAAATATAGAGACCATACGTAATGATGCTTGCTGAAACAGGACCTGCTTTCAATAACGAACTTACGTACGACCACCCCAGTAAAATTCCGGCTGTAATAAGAATAACTCTGGTGGTGGGTTTATCTAAACCGGGTAGTGAATCTTTTTGCATTAGTTAGGAGGGTTTATTAAGTACTTCAGATTTTTTTTGCCAGGCTAATCGATTTCCAAAAATGGATGGTGATAACTTGTGATCGTTCCAAACATCAATGATTCCCCAGTTAGCCTGAAGTGATGGGGGAATATAAAACTGGACACCCTTATCACCATTGAAATGATAGATCATGCCCTGAAGAAGAACTTTGTTGAATGACTCTGTTAATTTACAAGCCAGGCCATCATGTGTTTCTTCTTTGCTTGTCAACTTTGTTACAAAATGGGTAAGTTCAATTACTAATTTATCCTTGAGATTCTGTTTACCTGATAGACCAATGTATGTTGCTAAATCTTTTCCACTTGATTTGCTGAAGTCTTGCAGAAAATACCACATCAGATATTGAGGCACAGAATCGAATGCATTACCCGGAATTATTTTATTCATGAATTGAATACATGAATTTGTCAGAGCTTTACCGGCATCGGAAGGCTGTGCCTGGTGAATAAGAAT
This sequence comes from Cyclobacteriaceae bacterium, assembly GCA_036569145.1. Taxonomy (GTDB): domain Bacteria; phylum Bacteroidota; class Bacteroidia; order Cytophagales; family Cyclobacteriaceae; genus DATCRE01. The sequence goes on along the minus strand of DATCRE010000048.1, from coordinate 1,968 downwards.
ATCAGTTGCAAGCTGAAGTCCTTGTTCGTATGTATCAGGCAGAAGAGTTTCATCAATGCCGAGAAGATTTCCGGCGATGCTCCAGCAATGCATCCACGCTGTAGTATCTTCTTCTGTAAGTTTAACACCCAGTCGTTTTAGTCCGGCCAGTATAACCGGACCGAAAGACATCAATGTACCTGCGAGATCTTCCTGGTTGATTGGTTCGCCAAGTCTTGTAGAATCCCATGGTGTACCAGCTTGTCCATGCTTCAAAAAATAACGGATAGAAGCATGTATTAATCGTACTTTCTGAATGGTAACAACACCACTGCCATTGGGCACGAGGCCACCTGTTGAGAGAATGTTCACAACCATCTGTGCAGTCTCCATCAACCTGCGTGCAAGCGGATCGACGTTTCCGTTAGATGCTAAAAGTCTTCCTGTATCATAGAGTACTTGCGCTCCGTTGCCACAGCAATAACACATGGGTAACGAACTTACATTTAGCAACATGAAAACTTGCGGACCAAACACTTCGAACAAGCGTTCGCCTTTGCTTATGAGTTCTGCATCGGCCCATGACGGAAGTTTTCCACTGGCTTCAATGTAGTTATCAAGCAAACCTGATATTTCCGGTCCGAATGAGGAAAACATACCCGCGCGAAAAGAATCATTCCGAACAAGCGTCATCAATATCTGATTGATTTGTTTTTCCTGTCCTGATGCCATAATGCCAGTAATTACCTTATCGGCCAAAGGATCGGTAATGTGACGAAACTGCTGAAGTAACTCGCCGGTTATTTTTTGAGAATTAAAAGAAGGCTTCAAATCAAATGGATAGTTTAAAAAATGATTTAAATCAAATTTAACTTCCTTTGCGATATTTCAAAATAGAGATGGAAATAAAGTAACGACAGATACTGGCCCAGGTAATCATCACACCACCAAATGATTCTTGACCTGCACGAATTGTGTTGGTGTTACACTTTGATAAAAGTAATTATTACCAAATTAATCAGGGGATAAGTTTTCAAAGACCTTCTTGTACAACAGAAATTACTTATCGGTAATACATTACATTACAGTCTGGATGTTTAGCCTTAAAGTTTTCGATGGTGCGGTTAGTAATTCTTGTATTGTAACACTTCAGTGTTTTAAGGGGCAGCTTATCAAGCGGATCGAGCCTGTTTGCGTTGGTGTTAGAGCAGTCGAGATATTCAAGATGATCCAGTTTTGCGAGAGGATCTAATCTTTTTATTTGTGTACCAGCACAATTCAACGTTTTGAGATGAATCAATGCTTCCGTTACTTTCAAATCATATATTGGCGTATTCGAAATATCGAGATCTTCTAATGATGTAAGCAAGTTGAGTGATTCTATATTTTGTATGGGACCGTTAGTAGCATATAAAGATGTTAACGATTTAATGTTTTCTAACGGAGGTATAATAGTTATGGACGTTCCGGAGAATTGTAATTCTTTTAAGCGTACAAATTCACTTAGGGCATTCAGATCAGTGACAGGTTCATCTTTAAAATGCAAAGACTCTTTCTCAACAAGCTGATGAAAGTTTTCTCTTGTGGTATCGCTTCCCATTTGTTTGTGGAAGACATCTTTCCAGTTCTCAGGTAAAGCATTCCACCATCTCTTTAAGTGAACAGTTTTATAAATCAAAAGACATTTGGGATTCTTCTCCAGGAATTCTCGTGCAGTGATGTCATGAAAGGCTGTGCCGTCAGCATAAAATACTTTAAGGGCAGGAAGTGAGTAGCGTTCCATGTTTTCTATTTTACTTCTATCAGCACACAATACGTTGAGTTTTGTGAATTGACTTATGGTTGAAATATCACTCACCTCGGTTTCGCTGATGTCAAGGTATTTTATTTCGGTATGCGCTTGTAAAGGAGACAGATCATGAATACCTGTTTGATTAGCGATGATAACATGTAGCTTTTGTAGTTTTCGCAATGGCTCCAGCGAATTGA
>DATCRE010000047.1:0-6016 GCA_036569145.1 Cyclobacteriaceae bacterium | reverse complement strand
TACGCAAACGTTATAGCAAAATGATAGGTGAAAAAGGGTAAGTCAGAACAGACTTTCGATGATGAAGTTCAAGAGTATAATATTGACATTATGGCTACGAATGTAGTGATGGCGATCATTGTGAGGTTCTCTTGAAATCTTCTGCGCAGGTTGTAGGTCATCATAGTGAGCGTACATTCTGAATGATTTTAAAAGGTAAACGCTCAATCAATTTTTTTTAATTTTTATTTAAAGAAAAATCAGACCGATAAATCTGCATTTATTTGCCGTATAAAATTTTCTTAAATCTGACGGTAAGCTTATTCTGATATTTCATTGCTTCTCGATGGAGTAACCATGTATCAAGAAAATACTCCGTCTGTGTCCGCTCTGAGAGATTTAACGTATGAATAAAGCCATACAAAGAAAACGGTGAATCAAACACTGTGCTTTGACGTATTCATAGCATCATCTCACCTATAAATCCCGAAAAGAATGTTGGACTAAAAGATTTTTTTGTTATGTCAGTATTCATTGTTCGAGTTGAGCTCCATGAGGCCGCGGAAGCAGAATATGAACTATTACACAGGGCAATGTCTAAAAGCGGTTTTTCAAGAACAATCCTTGATACCAATAAAATAGAATTTCACTTGCCGAGCGCCGAGTATGGTATCTCGGGCGATTTTGAATCCGTAAAGGTTATGGACATCGTAAAAAAGGCAGCAGAGCAGACTAAAAAGGTTTTTAGAATTCTTCTCATACGAGCCCAGGATGTTACGTTTTGTAATCTGAGGCCTGTGAAAAAAAGAATGGAATCTATATCACACTCGATTCAATAACTAGCAATAGAAAAATCTATTTAAAAATATTGCTGTCGGCCACCATCTTTTTATACTCCGGCATAATCTTGTCATAGAGAGCTTCATCAGCTTTCTTCAATGAATTCATTAATGCGCCAATACCGGAATCTTTCAAGCTCACGCGTTGTCTTCTGATATCTTCCATCTTCATCCGGATTGTACTCTCCAGTTTAATCAGTTCTCGTTCCGTCATTGAATTAGTTTTGTGCTACAAAGTAAGCTAAGTTATAACACTTTTTCCAGCTCGGAATTATTTTCAAAACATCATCACGAATGAAATGATCGTATAAAATTATTTCATCAACTCTTTAAAAAATGGAATGAGTTCCTCTGCCAGCACGCCATGTTCTTCAACGTTGGGATGGCCCGTGCAGCCGTGGGCAGTCATAGGCTTGAAGAAGTATAGGGCTACAGGCTTGTCGTTAGGAAACGCGACGTCGATGTTTTGTTTAACAGCCGTGAGACAATTTTGCAACGTGATGCGACGCTGATTGTGAATCATTGGGCTACTCAGCAAGGCGATCTGGGTGGCCGGATATTTTGATTTCACGAGTTGTACAAAACTAATGTAATGGCTTACAAACTCGGTGCTGTCAAAGGGCAGGCGTGCATGTTTGCCATCGCCATCGCTGTAATCGTTAGTGCCCAATGCTATGCTCACTACCTTTGGACTATAGGTATTGAACTTCCACAACTGGTCACTCCAGCCTTGGAGATCAGTCTTCTCATAAACCTGTGGCATGGTGGGGCCATCGCTGTTCCAGTTACGATATATGCCAATGCCGCTCACACTGCACAACATAAAGTTGACATGCAGCGCCCGTGCCACACGTGGACCATAAGCATAGTAGGCGTTGTGCTGATCGTGATAAGCTCCCGTACTACCGCAGGGCACTTCAGAAGGATCGGCGGCGGCACCACACGTTATGCTATTGCCAATGAATTCGATGGGCGGAGCGTCTGACCGTTTGAGTACTTCCAATTCGTTGCCTGTAATTTTTTCAATAAAGATCGGACCAGTACCTGCTTCAGTAGCCTTATACAACCACACACTATGCATGCCTTTGCCAGAAGCTTTAATGGTAAAAGGCTTTTTCAATTTTCCATCGATCTTAACGCGACCTATGTACTTGCCATCCAGTTCATATTGCAGATAATTGTGGCCACTGGAGTCTGTAATATAGGCAAGAACATTGCATTCGCTGCCTTTGAATTTGAATCCCACATGAGAAGCAGAACTGATCAGCTCTACATGATTATTCGTGATGCGATAACGACCGTAGGGTTGGAGCTGAGATGCGGGTAAGTCCGTGCTGGGAGAAAATTTTTCCGGTGTACCTGCGAAGAAGATGATTAGTAATGTAATTGCCAAATAAAAGTTTTTCATGATGAAAATAATTGTGGGGTTGAAGGTAGGGAATTTATTTTGATCGACATGAAAGGACTTCGAAACTGATCATGAGAAAATATTTCCCCAGCAAAATTAGTTGAAGACTTCCGCCAGGTTTGCCTCAACGGCCTGGATGAGAACAATAAAGATCAGAGCGTATTGTTAACTATAAAGAGTTGATACATTATTCATACGTAAACATTGGCTGGTTTTCTGCTTCGTGTTTGTTTACTGTTACCAGAACAGGCCCCGATGTTTCATTCGGCGCAATGAATGTAAGCGAAGAGGATGAAGCTTCAGTAACGGTGGCCGCAGTTCCATTAATCGTAATCTTATCTTTTGATAGCGTTGTACTAAAATTAGCACCTGATATTTTTACTTCTGTGCCAACGGAACCTCTATCGGGAGTGAGACCATATACTACAGGTATGACAGGATCAGGTGTTTTAATCCATGACAATTTATCGTCACAACCTGCGATAAGAAAGAGTGCAATGAAGAAGAATTTCCTTTCCATACTTGTTAACGATTTGGAATCTTATAACGCAGACCTATGAATGCATACCATCGCTTTTCTCCCCAGCTGTCGCTTTTTACAAGTTGGCACTGCTCCCAGCCTGTCACTATGGATGTGGTTTGACGTTTACCAATCATCCGGTCAATTTCAAATCCTCCTAGTACACCATATTTAAAACGATCGTAGTAATTAGATGTGTTACCTTCTTTCACAGGTTTAAGCAAACGATTATTAGAAACTGTAACACCACCCTTCAAACTTATATACAGGTTTTTTGTACTATATATAATGTAAAGCATAGATGCGTCTACTCCTATAATACGGTATTGAATACCCTTGCCGCTTCCGAGTTCATAGAAAAGCGATGCCTTTGCGCTTACACCCGGAGGAATTTTATGAACAGGTTTTCGTTTGCAAGGGAAAGACACATATTTATCTTGTCCTACCAGCGATTTAAATCGTTTTTTAAAAGGTATTTCTGAAAGTTTTCTTGGCTGAAAGAATCGTATATAGCCTGCCTGAAAGTGCATGCCACTTGCACTCGCACCTGCCCCAAGTTCAAAAGCCTTTTCTCTGGGCCATCTGAATTCCTGAGCACTTGTATGAATGCATACAATAGCCAGTGTCAGTGTTGTTAGAACTATGCAACGAAGGGTCTTACTCATTTTGGAATTACTTACCGTAATAAAAATGAAAGAAAATATTATTCTCCGCGAGATAAAACTCAATTTTATGCTGACGTTGAGTTAATCTCAAAGAGAAATCTCACTCACCTAATATAAGTTATCCTCTTCAGTTAAGAAATGATGACTGCTGATTTATTCTTTAAATTACTGTTATTTTTTATCAGTTGAATGACTGCCTGAACTCCACAGGCGAAAGACTGGTTTTTGTCTTAAATAATTTGCTGAATGATTGTGGATGTTCAAAACCTAATGCGTAAGCAATTTCACTTACGGATAAATCGGTAGTCGATAATTTCTCTTTTGCTTTTTCAATCAGCTTATCATGGATGTGTTGCTGCGTGCTTTGTCCTGTCAGTATTTTCAATAAGCCGCTTAAATAATTAGGCGATACATTTAATGTCTCTGCGATGTATTGAACAGTTGGTAATCCTTTCTGTAGCAAATCTTCACTATTGAAATAATCAGCAAGCAGTTTTTCTACTTGGTCAACTACCTGGTGGCTGGCTTTTTTACGCGTGATGAATTGACGATGATAAAACCGTTCAGCATAATTCAACAACGTTTCAATTTGTGAAATAATAATGTCCTGGCTGAACTTGTCAATATTAGAATGATATTCCTGCTGAATGTTTTGAATGATGTTGTTGATCTTGTTTTCTTCCTTTTCAGATAGAAACAAAGCCTCGTTTACTGAATAATCAAAGTACTCATATTTCTTTATTGTTTTAGCTAAAGATGTGCTCCATAAAAAATCAGGATGAATAAGTAATATCCATCCGGAATGTTTTACAGGAATGTCATTTTTTATCTCAACCCTGAAGACTTGTCCCGGAGCCATGAAAAACATAATTCCCTCATCAAAATCATAATCCTGTTGCCCGTATCTAATTTTTGCAGCCGAGTTTCTCTTTAATGAGATAGAATAAAAATCAAGTGTCCAGCTTGTAACGTTAAACTCAGGAGTATGCCTGATGGATGTGTAATCAACCACGCTTATCAACGGATGCTCTGGTTTAGTCAAGCCTCTCAATTGATGAAACTCGTTTATTGTTTTTATTCTATAAGGTTTGGTAGTTGCCACGCTGCTAAGATAATTTATTGTTGATTATAAACAGCGGTAAATTCTTTTGCAAAATCTTTCAACTTGATTTTTCCCAACGTTGGGTTGTGACTATAATAATCTTTATACAACACGCCGCCACGTCTGCTGGCATTCATTTCTACAAAACCTTTGGCTGTTTGTGGATTCATTCCTGCTGCTGTCATATTATTTAGTAATTGTTCATCAGAAATGATCAGCCACCTCAAATCAGTTTTTCCGATCGCTTCACCTAAAATTTTTGTTATCTCATTGGGAGAAACTTCATCGCTTGCTATGTAGCGGACCGTTCTGCCCTCAAAAGGTTTTTCAATTTCTTCGGCAATTGTAGTCGCAATGTCCAGTGGCGAAACCCAGGGTTCTTTTTCGCTACCACCGTAATTAGAAACAATGGTGCCTTGCGTTTTTATACTTTGTATGAAGGCAAACATGTTGTAGTAAAAACCAACAGGACGCATAAATTTAATAGAGACGTCAGTGGGCAATTGTTTCAAAATATTTTCTGCGTTGTAATGAAAGGTAAGGATGCCATTGCCTTGATTAGTATGAGCACCAATACTGCTAAGGTGGACTACACGTTTTACATCGGATTGTTGAATGGCGCGCTTGTAGTTGTTCGCAATTTTGTTGATGGCTTCCATCACATCAATATTATGATCGAAGAAGCTACCATAACCAATAGCTTCCATAACGTAGACTATGTCGGCTCCTTTAAAAGTGCTTGTTAAAAAATCCACATCTTCCATTGTACCGATGGCGACTTTTGCTCCAATGGCTTCAATGTCTTTTTGCCTTTCAGCTTTGCTGCTGACAACCGTAACCGTGTGTCCTTTTTGAACCAACTCTTCTGTGAGTGGTTTGCTGATATGGCCTAATGAGCCTGTTACTACAATTTTCATGTTTTCTTTTTTTGTTGAGACAAAATTCTGCAACAATTAAAAAGCAGGTGTAGCCGAATCTATTTTTTTTGTAGCCAAAAATGAAAAGCCAAGTTTATGATGATGACTCAAAGTTTTTCCAAATTCTGCAGATACCTTCGTCAGTGCCGAAAACAGGATCAGTAGTAGGAAACGGAACCTCTCTCAAGTTAGCGCATGCTTTTTTATAATCCGATGGTGTTGCGAGCATTACATCATACTCCATTCCCTCAGGGTAAGCGCCCACAACTTTCAATGTGTGTGATGTGCGAATATTTTTATGCCCGACTCCTGCGGGAATCACTATAACATCACCCTCCTCTACAGCAAGCTGTTGGCCATCAGGTCCACCAAATTGAAGTATATCATTTCCGCTATACACACCCATAACCTCATGCGTGATGCTGTGATAATGGTGATAGGGGAATACGCCATTTCTCCAGGAATTACTCCACCCACATTTTTGAAAATGAGTTTCCAACCATTCCGCACCCGAGTCTCCCCGAGATGCAAATACATTTTTGTAAATCACTAAAGGAAAAGAACTGTTTGGAATATTATTATTCGT
>DATCRE010000046.1:0-2015 GCA_036569145.1 Cyclobacteriaceae bacterium | reverse complement strand
TCTTATACCTAAGCTGGAATTTTCCATTTGAACAGATTCTATCTAACAAAAGGAATTTCCAACTGCTGCTTCGAAGTGTTAACTCCATACAGCGATCCTCTTCCCTTAAACTTCTCAAAGAATTCAATTACCTCTTCCGGATCTTTTACACGCACGCGGTTGATAGCGATGATCGTAAAATTTTCAGGCACGCCCATTTTCTTTAAGATGCTTGAATCTTTCATTCTGAAAACTTTAACACCGTATTGTGTTGCTTCTAATTGAGCATCAAGTGATGAAGCGCTGAATATTTTACGCTTCAGAATTTCTGTTGTGCCGTTTTGATTTACAAGTGTGAAGGTTACAGAGGATGGTTTGTTTTCGCGCAGATACGTGAATGTTATCTTGTTCCCTGGATAATGATAACTCAGTTCTTCCTCAAAAGCACTCTGACTATTTATTTCTGTATTGTTAATCTTTGTTACAATGTCACCAAGCATGAGTCCGGCTTTGTAAGCTGGTCCATCTTTTTCCAGTTTTTCAATAAGTACACCGTTGAAGTTTTTTACATCGGTATTCAAATCATATTTCTTGGCATGTTCATAATCATATTCAACAACACTTCCGCCAAACAATGCCTTTTGTACAATTCCATATTTAACAAGGTCATCAAATACTTTCTTGGCAATGTCAACAGGCACAGCAAAAGCATAACCTGTATACGAACCTGTTCTTGATAGAATGGCAGAATTAATTCCTACCAGTTCACCAACTTTGTTTACCAATGCACCACCTGAGTTACCGGGATTGATAGCAGCATCTGTTTGTATAAATGATTCAATCGGAAACTTGTCTTCCAGAATTCCAATGCGACGACCTTTTGCGCTAACAATCCCTGCCGTTACAGTTGATGCTAATGTATAAGGATTACCTACAGCAACAACCCATTCGCCTACCTGTAGATTTTTTGAGCTTCCGATAGTAATGGCCGGCAGATTTGTTTCACTGATCTTGATAACAGCCAGGTCGGTTGATGGATCAGTGCCGATTAACTCTGCAGCATAAACGCGCTTGTTATAATTTACTTCAATGCGCTCAGCCGATTCAACTACGTGATTGTTGGTGATGATATAACCATCTGAAGAAAAAATTACACCAGAGCCACTGCTCACCTGCGTTTGGTTTCCACTACCTTGATTGAAGAACCAGTCCCATGCAGAATAAGAAATGCCTTCTGAAATACTGTTAATGTAAACTACACTTTGTGTTGCTTTTGCTGCCGCCTCGCTGAAATCTACAGGTGCAAGATTGGAGGCTGAAGGAACCGGATTAGAACTTTGATTTATAATAGGTGAATTATATCCAACCGTATTGTATTGAGCCTCCTGTTGAGATTGTTGTAAGTGATTTTTAATGAAATAATTGTAAAATGTAAAAGCTCCGGCAAAACCCGCCACAAAACCAATCAACGTAATCTTCAGTGCAGTCTTCATGTTTAACAATTTATTAATTTTCTAATTTCAAATATAAATACTATTAGCATTTCAGATAAACGACATCCAGATGTTTCAGGTTCAAATTCCTTTTTAAAGGTTTCAGGTTTGAATCATTTTCAACTTTGAACCTTGAACTCTACGTCCTACCTTGCAGGTCTATGGGTATTCGTTCTATTCTGGCAAAACCTTTTGCAGCTTACGTAGCATCACAAACTAAAAAGTGGTCGCTTGAGCCTGATGCTGCTCAGCAAAAGATTTTTAATTACCTGATCGATCAGGGTAAGCAAACTGTTTTTGGTAAGGATCATGATTTTGGTTCAATAAAAAATTATGATGATTTCAGAAAGCATGTGCCTGTTCGCGACTATGAAATTCTTAAACCTTATGTAGAACGAGTGGTTCATGGTGAAGCTGACATTCTCTGGAAAGGAAGACCAGAATATTTTGCAAAAACTTCAGGCACAACTTCAGGTACTAAATATATACCGATAACAAAAGAGTCTATTCCGAATCATATCCATGGTGCACGCAATGCTTTAC
>DATCRE010000045.1:0-9651 GCA_036569145.1 Cyclobacteriaceae bacterium | reverse complement strand
ACTGAGGCATGTATGTGAATATACGTTGGTCTTTTCTTCTGTTGACTGTGTTTCCATTGTTGCGATATTCTTGTAACTCCACTTTTATTACCACATTGTCTTGCGCTTCTTGTTATTCATGCTATACGTTATAGCATCCTGCTGTACTTCCTGCATAGTCTTGACTTTGCCTTCGCTTAACCATTGCTCTAGCTCTTCTCGTTTGAAGTAAAGTTTGTTGCCCTTCTTGAAATGCGGAATAGTTTTCGAAGATGTCATTTCGTAAAGTGTATTGACCTTTTTCTTTACAAATTCTGCGGCTTGATGAATGTCCAGAATATCAAGTGTGCTTTTGACCGTGCAGTCCTTGTTCTCCTTTAAAATCTCCTGAAGCGTTTCCCTGAGAAGATCTTTTAATTCGGATCTACTTATTACTATGAGTTTATGATCTTGTGCCATGGTATGGTTGGTTTTATGATCTTGTATTTTCAGCTTCGCCGGATAATGAATTGCTATTTGCGTTCATGTCAATTCTTGGCAACGTTTTGACAGCGGTATATTTTATCTTATCGCGAACTTGCGTGTAGAGTAGTGTAGTTTGAATGCTTTTATGTCCCAGTAGTTGGGAAACGGTATACAGATCTCCGTTGGTGTGTTCTAACAGATTTGTTGCATACGAGTGACGGCCTGTATGAAAACGCATTCTGTTATGATCAAATCCAGCCGCCTTTGCCCACTTCTTCAGCGCATAACTTACCCTGCTCTGCACAGGCTTGTTTTTAGTATCAGTTTCTTTTACGTGCGGAAATATGTAAGGGTTCTTATCTTCTTGACGTTTCCGTTCTTGCAATATATCTATGGCTTGATCAGATAATGGAAAATATTCCATGGATGCTGTCTTCTGCTGCTCAAAGTGAATGAATGATTCTTGCTTGCCGTTGAAATATCGTTCTACGATGTTACTCCATTGAAGATTGTTTACATCACTCCAACGAAGTCCTGTAAAGCAGGCAAAGAAGTACGCTTGTTTGATTTGTTCTTTGATTCGACATGATGTGGATGCAAGTATTTGAAGTTCGTCAATTGTCCAGGCTGTACGTTTAGTATCTCTCTTTTTTAAGCGCTCATAGCTGGGTATTGCATGCCATGGATTACGGGCAATGATCCGTTTGCTGACAAGATAATTCAGCGCTCCATTGATATTCTTCAAATATGTGAGGGCAGAATTTACAGATACAGACTTCAATAAAAATGCTTCAAAGTCTTTTAGCCACTGCGTTGTCACTTGGATAATGGGCAGTCTTTGCTTGCCAACAAATCTGTTAAGATGACAGAGAGTAGTTGATAAATTATGATTGGCTGTTTTAGATTCAATGTACGCATCGAAGAATGCAATGAAGTCGGCCTGCTGTTTTTGCTTGTCCAGTAAGTTATGATTTTCAACGATAAGTTCATGCTCACGCTGAATACGAATTTCTTCGGCCAGTTGTCGTTTATTCTTATCTTCTGCCAATGGTCTTTCTGTTCTGACATGAATGTTCAGAAATTCATACCGGCGTTCTTGATTGTAATAAATGTCCAGGTAAAGTGATACTTTACCTCCTGCGATTTTCTTTTCTCTTAATGCAATCATCTTTCAAATCTTTTCTGGTTTAACTTAGGTAATATCAACTCTACTCAGTTAGTGTTTTGTTCATGACGTAAACATACAATAGCCAGAAAGTGAAGGTGTACACTTTAGGATAGATTGGGCATTGAATCGTGCATCTTTATTCTGAATTATCTAATTAGAATAGAGATGGAGTTGCTTTGAGCAATTTTAGCATGAATGGGCAGATTTGGTCAGATAAGTTTTAATTGTTCGTTTTCACTACTTGAAGCACTATCTCCTACCAAGTCAATTTTGTGGACACGTAAGTGGACAATATTCTTTGGTTTGTTCAGTTTGTGCGCACAAATATCTAAAATCATCTCTAAGCAAAATCTTCCATGAAGCAACCGTATAAAAATGTTATATGTTTGCCGACTCTTTTATATGTCACTGTCATTATCTATCTAAAACATTTAAACTTATTGTACTTCATCATGAAAACATGGATTGTACGCCCTTGCACAGCAAGAGAATTAGCTCAACTTTACAAAGTATCCTATAGAGTATTTCTTAACCATCTTAAACCTCATCTCGATAAAATAGGTGAACGTATTGGACATTTCTATATGATGAAACAGGTGATGATCATCATTGACATACTTGGTTCTCCTCCCGGAGATGTCGATATAATTTATCCTCGTCCGAGATAATTATAAGACTCCATAGTAAGTCAAGTTAAGTATCGTAAATGACAGGCCTTGAACTCCATCTGAGTAAAGGGCCTGTCAGGTTCACACCAATCAGCACTCACCTCTCTTTGCGTATGAACCAGTATAATTCCGTTAAGGTGTTAATTGCATTTTTTTGTTAGAATTCATGACACGCTGAATATCTTCATGATCATAGTAGAGAACCCCACCCATCTTAGTAAAAGGTAGTGTACCGTTAACACGAAGATTTTGCAATGTTCCAGGCGAAATTCCGAGAAGCTTTCTCACGTCAATTGATTTAAGCCATTTTTTTGCAGGAGCCGCTGAACTGCTCTCAAGAAGATTTCTGATTCGAGTCAATAACTCGTCCTTGAACTTTTCAAGGTGCTCAAGAGTCACTAACTGACTCTGATAGATTGCTGGATTTTCCCTCTCCGTTTTGTTTCCATTTCTCACATCCATATAATTTTTGAATTAGGCTGCAATATAGTTTACTCCAAAAGCGAGGGTATATAGATTATTAATGAACGTGAATGATTCTAATCAACATTTATCAATTTTGTGTGATCATGTACGATCGGGCAAAAAAGTAAGATTGGGTGAAAAAGGAGAGATTTGTAACAATTAGAAAAAATCTCTCCTTCCCTGTTTAATTAGTTTGTAAGGACAACATATTCTTATTGGCTGAGTCGGAGTTTAACTTCGCTTTTAGCTCTTTCATGTCATCACTGAGTTTCTTCTCAATCACTTTAGCGTAAATTTGAGTTGTTCTAATAGTTGAGTGTCCCAACATTTTGCTCACGGATTCAATTGGTACACCGTTGGTGAGTGTTATAACAGTGGCGAAAGTATGCCGCGCCAGATGAAAAGTGAGATTCTTTTTGATATCACAAAGGTCAGCAATTTCCTTTAGATAGCTGTTCAATTTCTGATTGGATATATTGGGGAACAAGGTACCTTCCACTAATGCTCTCTGATGTCCTTTATATCGGTCAATAATCTCCAATGCTTTTGGAAGCAGAGGAACGTGTACTGGATTGTTTGTTTTCTGTCGACTAGTCATAAGCCATAACTCTCCATCGATGCCTTTTGTAATATTTTCAGGAGTCAAACGCATCACATCAATATAAGCAAGCCCTGTATAGCAACTGAATACGAAAAGATCACGAACCCATTGGAGCCTGCTAATTCTAAAATCCAGAAATTCAATCTTCGTCAATTCTTCCTGGGATAGATACTCCCGTTCAACTTTTTCAAATTTTTGTTGAAAGGCAGAGAAAGGATCACGTTCTAACCACTCCATCCGTACAGCGACGTTGATCATCTTTCGGAATCGTTCAATGTGTTTCATCACAGTGTTGTTACCCATTGGCTTATGATAATCTTCGGGAACGTATTGACGCAGGAAAAACTCGAAATCAATAATGAACTTATATTTCAACTGTGATAAGAGGATATCTGAAGTATGCACCCTCTTCGTCAGAAACAGCTTAATATACTTTTGCGTTGTGAAATAATTCTTAAGAGTTCCCCACTCGAGTGTGTGCTCTAATTGAGTGTTGTGATATTCAACCAAACTTAGGAGTGATTGCTCATTATCGAGTACTCCGTGATATGCATTCTTCAACGCTTCTGCGGTTACTAACTTACGCTCCGCCAACATATCGCGATAGTGCTGGAATATTTGAGCTTCTACCTGCTTGATGTACGCATTGATAGTCTTGCCTTCTTCGCTGTTGTTCTTTGCCTGACCGTTGTTCCATAATTCTTTCCTGATCTTGCGTTTGATCGAAAACTCTGTGCGCTGCATATCAACGGTGATGCGGCAGTAGATTAGTGATTCATTTTTGTCTCCTTTAGATGATCGTAAAAGGAACGACGTGCTGTACGTGACTCTTTTTTCCATTTGCATTGTGGTTAATTGTTAAATTTTGAACTGTTTTTATTCACCAGTTCCCCACGCAAAGAGTCTTAACTGATATCAAATTAAATGACTGAAATACAAGTCATTACATCGATAAGGTGAGCTTTTCGAACTATACGAAAGACTCACCGATTTGTTCACCTACATATTGAGATTTTTTGAATTTTTTGAAGTGCTATAAAAAGCAAAAACCCTCTAAACATTTTGTTTAGAGGGTTTTGATGACAATTGATTGTCTCAATGTCGGGGTGACCGGTAAAAATTCGAACCAATTATATTCCGATCTAAAACTATTATACAGGTTATCAGGTATTTACAAAAGCAAATAGAATAGATCTACTGTAGGCTCCCCACTTTTAGGACAACTATAAATTAGACTTCATTAATTAATTATCATCGTTGTAATCGGACTGCGACCTCCTAGCGTATCATGAGGACGTTCAAAGTTATAATCCTCCATCCATTCCTCTGTCAGCATCCTTACCTGGTTGATATTCTCGAATAGATAGGCATCAAGAATATCCTTACGAAAGCTCCCATTGAAAAGTAAAAATGTGTACGATGAATTAGCTTGCTTAAATTTTTTCAAAGCTAACTTTGATATTCAATTGAATGAGGAACAGCTTACAGGATGATAGACGTTCTAAAAACTAATGTCAATCGCTTGACCGATATAGATTTGGATTTAGGAAATTACATTTTCTTATCAGAAATCAAAAACAGTTGATGGGTATTTCAAAGAGGTTTTATTATCAATGACTGGCAATAGACAATTAAAAGTATTGCTGTAGCGCACTTTGTACAAGAAGACTATAATAATGACTTGAAGTTGTTCGAAACAAGCATTAGATAATATTGCAGTCGGTGCGAACGAGGCGATCTGTATTATACAATGGTAACAAGTTCTAGAATTAACGACACGTGGGTGCTGCCAATTTTGAATTCTAAAACACTTATCGATAAAGATTGAACGTGAAAATCTAAAAAGCCATCAGCAACTTCTTAAAAGAAGGATATAATAACCTCAATGAACCCAGATATTGTGAACACATATTTCTTTCAAAAGAAATGAGCACTAACTGCACTTTGATCTGATAAGAGAGTCACCAACTTCTTATAAATGAATCGTGTCAACAGGAACGTCCTTATAGATGAGAGAACGTTTATCCACGAGGTGCGTAGTTAAATGATGCCGACACCAAGCAGTGCTACCAGCGACATTACAATGAAAAACCACCTTAGGTAGCATATAGCCGACAAAGTTTTGAGTCTGAAATATGGACACGATCCTCATATAATACAGGATTATTGCACTTGTCACAGCGTTACCATATTGACTTATTACCTTTCAGAATAAGCCATACCAAATAACCGCCACCTATTTCACAGAGATCTGCGACTATAAAAAGAAAAATCGATCTGAGAATTTCCATGTCATGAGTTATTTTTTGATCCCCCAACAAAACAATGAATTGAATTACCTACCTGGAATACCCTAAAATGCTTATCAAGCCAAAAAACAAACCCGGCTTTCACGAAGCCGGGTTGCAAAAAAAAGGCAAGACAGTGATTACTGTCCTACCTCAGCATCACCTGTAAACTGCCAATAGACTTGGAATTACTTTGAATATCGATTTTATACGTACCCGCTGTTAATTTCTTTTTTGCAAGATATGTAATCTCTACTCTATTGAACGTGGTTTTTGGAACACCAGAATTTTCTGCCGTATAAAATGCTTGTGAGCGCGGCTTATTTTCTGAAACGATTTTACTTGAAATAGTTCCTTCCTTTTCTGTCAATTCTTCTCCAAAAGGATCAACAATTTTATAACTTAATTTGTCTGCATTTGATGGTAAGTCAACACTTACAACAATGTTTCTGGTACGCTTTGCCTTTACTGTAAGCCTGTTATTTTTCTTTCTCGACTCAATCAGGATCTCATTCATGGAAGCAAGCCTTTGCTCGTTTAAGGCATCAGTAAGATCTTTATTTTGTTGCTGCAACAACGCCACCGCTTTTTTCAAATCATCATTTGAGCTTTGTAAATCTTTTAATGAAATCTTATAGTAAGCAACTTGTTGCTCCAGGTATTCCTTCTGCTTTAACAATTCTTTGCTTTCCTTTTTTAGACGAGCTACTGTAGCCGTTTGGTCTTTAGATTTTTTTAAGTCGCGTTGAGCAGTCTCAAGCTTTTGAAGCGACGCGAGAAGCAATTTATTTAAATCCGAAATCTTTTCCTCGCCCTGTTTAAGATCTGACGTGATCTTATGTAACTCTTTTCCCACTGAGAGTTTCTGTGAGAGTAATGATTCAGCATTAAGTTTTTCATTCTTAAGATCATCCACAAGCCTGTTGTTCAGGTTCATCTCAACGGTTAGAAAAATACCTGCGCCAATCAATAAGAGGATAGCAATTGCCGTTACAATGCCGCTTCTTTTATTGCCATTATTTTCTGTTTCCATAGTAGAAGTAAAATTCAAACTTCGTCTACAGAGCTAAGTTTGGAATTAACTCAACATTAAAATGGCGTTAAAATAACTACACAATTATGTAGAAGTGTATGGAAAAGTGAGTATCACCACGGTACCAACACCAAGTTCAGAGCTGATATCAAGCGCTCCACCATTAAACGTGACAATTCTCTTCACCAGCGACATTCCTATTCCATGGCCAGTAATATTCTTCGTGTTCTGTCCGCGGTAAAATGGCTCATAGATATGTTTTAAATCTTCTGCAGGAATTCCAATTCCGCTATCCTCAAAACGAAGTGTCAAACCTGATTCTGATGAACTGATTAGGACATCCGTAGTATGGTCAGCCGAATACTTACAGCCGTTTTCAATTATATTTGATATGGCTGCTTTAATCAGTTGTTCATCTCCTTCAATGGTTAGCTTGGTTTCATCATCTAAATCGGTATCCAAATCGATGTTTATAATAAAATTGAAATTATGTTTAAACAATTCTTCCCTGGTTTGCCAGATCAATTCGTCAATACGAAGTCGCGTAGTTTTTCTTTCCAGTCCATCTGAACTTGTTTGTGCCAACAGCAAGAGGCGATTTGACAATGTGTTGAGACTTTTTATATCATCAAGAACAGAAATTATTACTCCTTTGTATTCTTCTCTTGATCGTTCGTTTAATAATATAACTTCGAGTTGCCCGGTAATAGCAGTAAGTGGAGTGCGTAGCTCATGAGAGGCGTTAGCGATAAAATTCTTTTGTATAATAAAGGATGTCTCTAGTCGGTTCAACATATTATTAAATGTTTTTGCCAGCTGAGCGATTTCATCTTTGCCATTGCCTTCATCCACCCGTAGGTTAAGACTGGTAATACTAATGTCATCTACCTGATGAACAACACGCGATATGGGTTGCAGGGCTTTGCCAGCAAAAAACCAACCAGCAATAGAAACTCCTAAAATACTTATGGTGAATACTATTAATAAAATGGTGCGAAGATTCTTGAGTTTATTAACGCCATAGATGTCTGTAGCAGCAGTCACTACAGCAAAACGATCAAAAGGTCCTTTGAATAGAAAACCAAGCACCTCATAATTTCCCTGGCGAAATCGAATTTCGTTTTCCAACCGGATCTGATCCAATAAAGCCGTATCTATTTTTATTTCTTTTTCTTCATCTGTTGTAAACAGGATTTTATTCTGGAAATCGAAAATTATTATTTTCTCATTCGGAAGACTTACCGGATTGTCTTTTTCAATTTTTCTTAACAAAGTCACATCAACTTCATCTACTTCAATTAAAAGTTTTGCCGTATTATTAGCCTTGCTTTGAAGTCTATTGTAGAATTCATCCTCACGATAGTCGGCTGAGAATATATAAATTAACAACGAAGCTCCCAGTATGATTACGGCAACGATAAGAATAAAACGAAGGGTAATTCTATTGCGGATGTTCATAATTAATCCTGAATAATGTAGCCTAACCCGATGCGAGTATGAATAAGCTTGTTCGGAAAATCTTTGTCTATTTTCTTTCTCAGAATGTTGATATAAACCTCCACCACATTGGTACCTGTATCAAAATTAATATCCCACACTTTTTCAGAAATATCTATTTTGGATAATACACGACCTTTGTTTCTTATTAAATATTCCAGCAATGCAAATTCTTTGGCTGTAAGTGAAATCACTTTGTCTCCACGCAGTGCTACCTTTTTATTAATATCTAATTGCAGGTCAGCAATGGAAATAATTTCTCTAGGGTGCCTTTCAGCTGGAATTGAACCGGCTCTTTTTGTTAATACTCTGATTCGTGCTAATAATTCTTTGAACTCAAAAGGCTTAACCAGATAATCATCCGCACCAGCATCAAAGCCGGTTAACTTGTCGTCTGTTGTACCAAGTGCAGTCAGCATCAATATGGGTACATTGGGCTTTTCGTCTTTTATCTTTTTACATAGGATAAATCCGTTTGTTCCCGGAATGATGACATCCAGCAATATGATTTCATATTCCTTGCTAAATGCAAGCCTCTCGCCAATCGCCGAATCATAGGCCACATCAACATGATAGCCTTGCTCTTCTAATCCATTCTTAAGGAATAGCGCTACTTTATGCTCATCTTCTATAACAAGTATGTTCATGGCTGGAGATGCATTCTATTGAAAAGACGTCAACAAAAGTCATATTTTGACATTTGTTGCAAATCTAGGACACGAAGATTAAAGAATCAGAAATAACTAGAGTCTATTTCAAATCCTACAGAATTTTAATGCCGTTTTAATATGGACACCGCAAACATATTCAAATTTCAGATTTTGGATTTCAGATTTGAGGAGTACTTGAAACTGCGTAGAGACTGTTTAAAAATCGTACCCCACAAATACAAACACTAATCCGTGAACAAGGCATCGAACCTAACTTTGTTAATTATATAGGTACGAAACATAGAAAGCTGAATTGAAACAACTTACAATTCTTTTGTATGATGTATAACTCTTTGTGGAAATGGAATTTGTATACCTTCTGCATTAAATTCTATTAATATTCTTCTGCGAAGCTCTCCCGTTACATCCCACTGCTTAAGCGGCATAGTGTCACCTAAAATTTTAATAATGATAGCCGAATCTCCAAAATCATCAACACGCAGAAACTGTGGTGGGGCAATAATGTAATCTTTCCATTCCGGATCATCTGCTAATTGTTGTCCAACACGATTAACCACTTCAATAACATGCTCTAATTTAGTATCGTACCCAATTCCAACATTCAAATTTACTCTCGCAAATTTCTTTGAAAGATTTGAAACTTTTTTGATCTCACCATGTGGTACGTGATGAACCGTTCCATCCATATCTCGTAATGTTGTCATTCGTAAACTAATATCTTCTACCAAACCAGATGTGTTATCGAAAGAAACAACATCTCCTATCCTATATTGATTTTCAAGAATAATGAAAAGCCCGGAGATAATATCACGAATG
>DATCRE010000044.1:0-3017 GCA_036569145.1 Cyclobacteriaceae bacterium | reverse complement strand
CGTATCACCGGCTACAGTAAGTCGTGGCTTGAAGGATCATCCCAGTATAAGGCAAGACACCAAAAAGAAAATAGTTGATACTGCCCAGAAGATGGGATATCAACACAATACATTTGCCAGCAATCTCAGGAGAAAGAAGACCAACACCATAGGTATCATTGTTCCTCGTCTCAATAGTTATTTCATGTCGGCTGTAATTGCCGGTATGGAAAAAGTAGCGAATGAGGCTGGTTATAATCTCATCATAAGCCAATCACAAGAGTCTGTTAAGAAAGAGATTGCCAGTGTTAATACCATGTTCAACAGTCGTGTAGATGGTTTACTCGTTTCGCTTGCGTATGACACAAAAAATGCAAATCATTTCGATACGCTTCTGAAGAAACAGATACCCATTATTTTCTTTGACCGTGTTCTCGAAAATTCAAATTGTACCAACATTGTTATTGATAACAGAAAGGCCGGTTATGATGCCACACGACATCTGATAAGTCAAGGTTGTAAACGTATTGTTCACATTGCGGGCAGCATGAACAGGAATGTATATGCAGATCGCCTTGAAGGATACAATCAGGCTTTACGTGAAAATGGAATTGAAGCTGATCCATCGCTCATCATTTACAATAATCTGAATGATGAAGGTGGAGCTGAAGCGGCACAGCAGATATTAAAAATGAATCCATTACCTGATGGAATATTCTCTGCTAATGATACCTCTGCTGTTGCATGCATGCGTGAATTAAAACGATCGGGCATTTCTATTCCTAATCAGATTGCTGTTGTTGGTTTTAACAATGATCCTGTCTCGAAAGTTATCGAACCCAATTTATCAACTGTATATTATCCAGGCGAACAAATGGGTGAGATTGCAGCAACAACGCTTATCAACAAACTTAAAAATCTTCCATCGGCCAGTCTTAATACCATCATCTTAAGACATGAGCTGATTGTGAGAGAGTCTTCTCTTCGAACATAACAAACAACCAACAATAACATTTTAGAATACATGAGTAAAATAGCATTAGTAACAGGTGGGGCTTCAGGATTGGGCTTGGCAATTGCTAAAAAATTCACAGAGAATAACATTCGCACTATCATTATAGGCAGGAGTGAAACCAAATTACAGGAAGCAACAGCAGCGTTAGGTAAGAATTGTCAATACGTTGCGTTTGATGTTAATGAGCTAGGCAAAATTCCTTCATTGGTAAAACAAATCATAGATGAGCATGGGAGAATTGATATTCTTGTTAACAATGCCGGAATCAATTTAAAGAAACCTATAGCCGATGTTACTGATGCTGAGTTTCAGCAAATAATGATAACGAACGTAAGCAGCGTATTTAGCCTGACACGCGAAGTATCACGTTCTATGGTAAGCAATAAAAGTGGCAGCATCATTAACATTAGTTCCATGGCAGCACAATATGGCTTACCGTATGTTATAGCTTACACAGCATCAAAGTCTGCTATTGAAGGAATGACACGCGCGCTCGCGGTTGAACTTTCTCCTGAAGGTTTGCGCATAAATTGTATAGCACCGGGTTTTATTGCCACCAACATGTCGGCCACAGCTTTGAATGGCGATCCTCAACGCAAAGCCAAAGTACTTTCACGTACGCCTATGGGAAAATTAGGTATGCCTGAAGACATTGCAAACATGGCTTACTTTCTGGGTATGGATGAATCTAAATACATGACAGGTACTATCATTCCTGTTGATGGTGGAAACTCTATTGGATTTTAAAAGATGAAATCACTTGCCGTTAGAATGGAACAAACCATGAGATGGTTTGGACCTAATGATCCTGTTTCTTTACGAGATATAAAACAAGCCGGATGCACAGGCGTGGTTACTGCACTTCATCATATTTCCGTTGGGGACGTATGGACAATTCATGAAATCCAGAAAAGAAAAAGAATTATTGAAGAAGCCGGACTTACGTGGACTGTTATTGAAAGTCTTCCCGTGCATGAGGATATCAAAAAGCATTCAGGAGATTATCTTCTGTACATCAACAATTATAAAGTAAGCTTAGAAAATGTAGCAGCTTGTGGCTTGAAAGTTGTAACCTACAACTTCATGCCCATCCTGGACTGGATGCGCACCGATCCCTTATTTACATTGCCAAATGGAAGTAAAGCTTTACGTTTTGAAAAAGCTGCCTTCATGGCATTCGATCTTTTGATTCTGAAAAGACCGGGTGCAGAGAAAGAATATAGTGCAGAAGAAATTGCGAAAGCCAAACTTCGTTACGCCAGGATGAGTGAAGAAGAAAAGTCTGTACTCTATAAGAATGTTCTGCTCGGTTTGCCAGGAAGTGATGAAGCTTTTACAGAAGAACAAATTTTAACAGCATTGAAAACCTATCAGCATATCGATAGCAAAAAATTAAAAGAGCACTTATTCTTTTTCTTACAACAAATTGTTCCAGTTGCTCAGTCAAGAGGATTGAAACTCGCTATTCACCCGGATGATCCTCCATACTCTATACTTGGACTACCTCGCATTGTAAGTACCGAAAAAGATATTGAAGAATTATTGCAGGCTGCACCTTCTGCTGCCAATGGCATTTGCTTCTGTACAGGCTCATTGGGTGCACGTCCTGATAATGATATTTTAAAAATGGTAAAACGTTTTGGAGATCATATTCACTTTCTTCATCTGAGAAATACAAAGCGTGATGCCGAAGGAAATTTCTTTGAAGCCAACCATCTTGATGGCGATACCAATATGGCTATGGTAGTAAAAGAAGTATTACTCTTGATGAATAAAACCGGAACATCTATTCCTATGCGTCCTGATCATGGACATCAAATGCTAGATGACTTGAATAAGAAAACCTATCCTGGTTATTCTGCTATTGGAAGATTAAAAGGACTTGCTGAATTAAGAGGACTTGAAGCCGGAATTGCAAGCTGTCTTTGATTTCACATCAAGAACAGCTTGCCATTTCTTTTAACTCTATCACCAATACCAGCAACATTCTTCTCATCGAAGCTCCCTTCAATACTCTAATCAT
>DATCRE010000043.1:0-3216 GCA_036569145.1 Cyclobacteriaceae bacterium | reverse complement strand
CAGGTAAAGCATTCCACCATCTCTTTAAGTGAACAGTTTTATAAATCAAAAGACATTTGGGATTCTTCTCCAGGAATTCTCGTGCAGTGATGTCATGAAAGGCTGTGCCATCAGCATAAAATACTTTAAGAGCAGGAAGCGAGTAGCGTTCCATGTTTTCTATTTTACTTCTATCAGCGCGCAATACGTTAAGTTTTGTGAATTGACTTATTGTTGAAAGATCGCTCACCTCGGTTTCGCTAATGTCAAGGTATCGTATTTCAGAATGTCCCTGCAAAGGCGATAAATCCTGAACACCTGTTTGACTGATAATGATGACTTGCAGCTTTTGTAGTTTTCGCAATGGCTCCAGTGAATTGATGCGCATGTTGCCGCTGATGTTTACAGAATCAAGATGAGAGATTTTTGCCATTTCTTCTTTTGATGGTGTTGATGAAATGATTGCAACTTTACTGAAAACAGTTTGCCATTCAGGCGAAAGTGCATCCCACCAGGTTTTCAAATTGTCTGTATCAAAAATGATTTGAGTATTGGGATGTGCTGCTATAAAATTATCGGCAGTCTCTCTGTTGATGCGAGTGTGATCGGCATAAATCTTTTCAAGGTGCATTAGTTTCTGTAACGGAAGCAGGGTTGCAATGGAAGTATAATTGATGTGCAATACGGTAAGATTTTCGAGATTGCTCAGCGAATTGATAGTATTAATTTTGGTGCTATCAATATCAAGTGTGGTTATGCTTTTTAAATTTTTTAGTGGATTTAAATCCTGAACATGTGTGCCTGAAATATCCAGTGTTGTAATATTCACCAGATTTTCAAAAGGTGTGAGATTCGAAATGTTGGTAGCACTGAGATTAGCTTTTTGCAATTCCGTAAGTAATGCGATTGAAGAAAAATCATTCATTTCTGTTCCACTGGCGTTGAGATTTTGTAAGACAGGCATTTTTTCAAGGATTGAAATATCGCTGACCGCTGTATAACTGATATCAAGACTCATCAGTTTGCTCGCATACTTTAATGGAGACAAGTCAGAAATTTTGGTGTGTGATAAATTAAGCGTTTCTAATTCTGTAAGATTACGAATTGGTGTGAGGTTGTTAACTCTTGTACCTGACAGATTAAGCGATTTAAGATTGAGAAGTCTGCCGAGTGGATCAATGTCTTGAATGAATATGTTGTTACTGAGATCCAGCTCCTCAATAGAAGTAATGGCTTTGATGTCGTTGATCTGTAAACTGTCCGCCGGATTTTTACCTGGTGATTTTTTTCTGAGGATGGTTTGCCATTCCAGCGAGAGTTCGTTCCACCAGTTGGTTAACACTTCTGTCTCATTGATTTCATTCGTGTATATGCTTACGATCTTGAGATCCTGAACTTCAGGGTGATAGTTTACTTCGATGTAGCGCGGTATAGTGTTAGTAATTTTTTTACCATCTGTGGTGGTGCCTGTGAGTATACGCCTTGTAGAAACTTTGTAGAACAATTCGCCATTCGGTAATGTGTTGCTTTTAATGTCTTCAATAGTAAATTCAAATTTCACATCCCTGAAAAAGAAATCAACATCTTTCAGGTAAGGCACAACGTCTTTGTTGGTAATCACCACTCTTTCTTCATCAAGATCATCTTCGATTTGAACTTTGCTATCTCTGAATATTTTAGAATAACTTTCTTTAACGAGTACTTCTTTGTCGCGCGCGGATGTGGTGCTGTTTCCGAGTGTGTTTAATAAATATTGAAAAAAGGCTACAATGTCTCTTACCCGCTTTTCATCTTCAGCAATTGTGCGTACAGGTGGAGGCGTTTTAACAACAGGCTTCTTCGGTTTTATGACTTGTGTTTTTTGAACTGTTTTCTTTACCGGCTTTTTGGTTTTAGTTTTCTGAGCGTCAACATTAAACGACAGCATCAACAGCAATGCAAAAAGTACCAGCCAGAATTTATATCGTTTCATAGTTGTGTTCTGTATTCAATTGATGAGTTTAAGCTTCATCTTTCATTGAGAGACCTTATCCTTCGAAGAAAGTTTAGGTGGTAACTATTTGTACAGATAAACCAACAATAGTTTTTTCTCTGAATCATTTTTTAATTTCATCAGGTTAGATATCAACCAGCCTGTATTATAACCTGGCCTGTTAAATTGAGAAAGCTCAAAGTACCAACCATTGATTTGTAAGAAATGGAATTTCACTTCAGTCACTGATTTGAATTTCAGATTCCCTTTTTTAATCTCGTATAAAAAAACTGAAAGATGATCGGGCACGAATCGTTTCACTGTAAACTGAGTAACACTATCAGTGTTTGCAAATGCCTTTCGTAAATTCATGAAATCCAACTCATGACTAAGCGGATGAAGAAACCTGCCAATCTTGGTAGTGTCGCGTTGAAAGTAGGAGTTGAACATGTCTGCATGTAGCTTGCTAATCACCCACTTGTAACCGAGATGATCTTTTTCTAACTCCATGTATAATATTATAGGTTGCTCTAAGCCGTTCATAGTAAAGGTGGCATGAACTTCTGAAAACCAATTGCCGCCGTGAAAATCCAGAATGGAAGAATCGCCTTTATCCAAAACATCTTTTACAAATTCAACCTTAAGAGAAGAATTCATTCCGGCGTTATTCTCATCAAACAACATTCTGAGATAATTTTTTCTCAGCTTAGTACTTCTGTACTGCTTGTCGTTAGGATAATATCGCTCTCCCTTTTTGCTTTCTTCGCCATTAAATCTTCTGAAGAACTGGTTTACCTGTTTTGATTCAGCATAGAGCTTGCTCTCATCCATATCACCAACAATTTGCGCATATCCACTGGCTGCGCAGATGATGACTGACATCATTGCAAAAATGAATTTCAACACAGAAAATTTATTTGTTGTTTATTGATTTCTAATTCTATTTGAAGCATAGGTTGATAATATCACTCCTTCGGAGTTTAACTTCTTCAATTCAATTTTCTTATTTCTATAATCCTGTCAGCTTTTCAAGCTTGCATGGCAAACGTGATGAGTTAAAATTTGAGCAATCGACTATCGACCATTGACTATTGACCAATGACTATTTACTAGTCTCCGTCACACGTATATCACCCAGCAACACATCCCAGAATTCAATGATCCTTCCTTGTATTTGTGTTTTTTTACGGTCTACATAAATGGTGATGTCTTTCTTGGTAGTGTCTTTGTATTTCAGGCCATCATCAGACTCGCCTTCAAATCGT
>DATCRE010000042.1:0-2029 GCA_036569145.1 Cyclobacteriaceae bacterium | reverse complement strand
CATCATTGTTAATTGACTTTCTCCGTTTTGGCGCATCAAAACTCATCTTGCCTATGCGATAGCTGAACGTTACTTTAAAGTTCATCAAATGCATAACGTTTGTGCTGTTTTGTGCCAGGATTGGTGATTCACTTTTTGTTTTGATTCTGAAGTTAGGCGTGAAGAAGTTTTCAGCACCAAAACCAATACTTCCTTTCTTCTCATTAAAGTCTTTCTTCAAACTAAGACTATATATACCAAAGCCACCTTGTGTTCCCTGTAATTGTATTTGTCTGCCCCGGTAGAAACCAAAAAATTGAAAGCCCCATGTTTTCGTAAAGTTGTAGTTTCCAAATAATCTATAGCCTACTACCCAACCACTATTGCTGGCATTGTATTTAGGATCTGCTACGTTATTTTTTAAGGAAGCATAGAAAATATCTGTACCTCCATTTAATGAAAATTTATTGCTGATGTTAACATTAGCAAAAATATTAAAACCGTAAGCATCTTCCTGACCAATGTTTTTGTATGTTGTACGAATACCGCCCTTCTGCGATGGATCACTACTTTGAATCGAATCTCTTATAGTCTGAATTGAGTTGGTGGTATTACGCATAAAGGTTGCAAAATTAATTGACGATCCCTTTATGTATGTACTGTATGTCAGCTCATAGTTGTTGGTGTATTCCGGTGACAGGTTTGGATTTCCCTGTGTGTAATTAAGGTTATTAGAATTTTGAATGCTTGGATTCAGGAATTGAATTGAAGGTCGTTGTATGCGTCTGTTATAGGCAGCTTTAATTGTATTACCATTGCTCAGTTTTTTAGAGATGTTAATACTTGGTACTAAGACACCATAGGAAGGAATACTACTAACAGACGGACCATCCTGAGCATTCTGAAAGTTCGCATTTATAGTTGTGTACTCGTAACGCCCGCCAGCCTTTAAGCTATAAGTTTTAAGAAAGCTCAATGTATACGACAAATATCCTGCTGTAACATTTTGATTGTAATTAAATACGTTTGCAGGTTGTGTGGGTGATGACAGATAGTTTCCATCTGAACCTGCTACCAAATATTTATAATTACTCGACACACTTCTTGAAATATTCTTTCCTCCAAACTCAACAAGTTGTGTAGTACCAATTGGTGTTTGATAATCGGCCTGCACCGTAATCTCCTGATTGTAACTGCCATTGAGATTTTTACGATAACTTAAAACATCACTTGAGCTCAAGCTGGTATTGTAATAATCATTGGTTCTATCATTACGACTGTACAGGGCAAGCAAATTAAATTCGCGTTGTGGCTTAGTAAATGTATGTGTATAGTTTAAGCTGGCATCAACTGTACCTGATAAATCTTTTGTGTTAACCTGCCCTGTAGAAACCAGAAGATCATTGGTAATGGTTGTGAAATTATCCTGGTAAGAGTTATTGTTTCTTACACCATACTTCACAGAGGCTGCCAGGGAATTATTTTTATTGATATCATAATCCCATCCTAATGTATAGTTACCAAATAAACCTGTGTTTCGTGTGTCAGCACGTTGAGTTGTTGTACTGATAGCATTATGATTCTCATCAAAAATAGTTTGCTTGTTGTTAAAACTTCCGTTCACGTTATAGTTAGCACGTCCAAATCCGCCTAACGAAAAGCCCATGTTCTTTTTACGATAGCTACCATTAAGTCCGAGGTTAGATCCTCTATAGCCACCACTTCCATCGATGTTCAATACCAAACCTTGCAATGTGTTTTTCTTCGTGATGATATTGATAATACCGCCAGATCCCTCTGCATCATATTTGGCTGAAGGTGATGTAATCACTTCAACTGATTTAATCTGATCAGCTGGAATCATCTTCAATGCATCCGCTACACTTGAAGCAGCAATAGTAGATGGTTTGTTATTGATCAATACTTTAATATTTGAACTGCCTCGCATCGATACATTTCCATCCAGGTCTACTGACAGCATAGGCACACGTTTCAATACATCAGTAGCATCACCACCTTTTGCCGTGGCATCATTCTCTGCATTATATAC
>DATCRE010000041.1:0-20284 GCA_036569145.1 Cyclobacteriaceae bacterium | reverse complement strand
CTATACAACGTGGCATATTGTGATGCTATCTCTGACACATCAAATCGTTTCCTGTTTTTAAAGCCATTTAATATCAATTGGTTTCGGTATCCATCATCCTCAATTACTTTTAAAAAGCCTGTTCGTATTGAAGTAACATCAAATGGGTCGACCATGTGTACGGCATCCCCACCAATTTCAGGCATGCTGGATATATTACTGGTTACCACTACTCTCCCAATAGCGTTAGCCTCTATGATTGGAAGTCCGAATCCTTCAAATATAGAAACAAATGAAACAACATCAGATTTTATGTATTTCTCCATGAGCTCTTCGTCTGTCAGATTTTTAGAGTTTGAATAAAAAATACCAGCACTCTTTAATTCTTTCAATTTCTCTTCAGTCAATTCACCGATAATTTCCAGATGACATTTAATTCCACTCAAAGCTTCTATTAGGCGTGACAGATTCTTATTATGTTTTGTTCCAATCTGAAGAATAACCGGTTTATTTTTATTAAATTCTCTAACAACCGGAACAAAACTAGTTTTAACAGGATTATAGATCACACTTACTTTTGCTTGATCTTTTATACTCAGATAGCCAAAAAGAACATCACGTGTAGCATTCGAAACTACAGTTACTGCCATACTTCGTTTGATAGGTAACTTAATCCAGAACCATAGAAAAATGAAGCGCGCTATCGGATTGGGATGTTTCATAAATCCTAAATCATGGATAGTCAATACTGTCTTGCTTTTTCTGAGAAGGAGTGCTATAAAATGAACGTCACCAGTAATGTGATTAATGTCTTCTTGACAAAGCATAGCCTCAATAGAAATATAAAGCCTCTTAAAAAAACCATTGCTTGTAAAACGAAGAATTTTTACGACACAGATAATATTTTCAGGTAACGCCTCTCGCACTTGTTTAAATAAATTCTCAATACTGAAGTTACCGGGGAGTCTGTGACGATGAAAAAAAACAACGCGCATAATTATGAAGGATTCCTGGTAGCGAAAATCATAGCAGATTCTCTTCGTGGTTCTACAAGTCGGGTACCTATCCTGCCATCTTTAAAGACGTACAATTGATAGCCAAAATCCATTAACAATTTCTGCGCGGCTCCGGCCTTAATTCCTGGAGCGGAATCTTCTGCCCAGTTAGCAAATTCAAATAATATATCTGGAGCATCTCTGTTCATTAATAACTCTCGTCCACCTTCAAATGCAAAATACTCAAACCCTTCAATATCCATTTTAATAAAACCAATATCAGTTATCGGAAATGATTTCGTTAATGCCGTCAAGGTGGTTGTTTCTATTTCAACTCTTTCAGAAGTGAAAACAGGAGCCATTGATCCTTTACCAAATTTATCATGGGGGCTATAGAAATTAACATATTTTCCGTCAATATCAGCAATGGCCTTATTGACCAAGGTAACTTGATTAAGGCCATTCATTTCAATGTTTCTTTTCAAATATGCAAAAACCATAGGAGCCGCTTCAAGGCAAATCACTTTTAAATCATTTCTTCGTTTACATATAGGGATTGTGATTGCCCCAATGTTGGCTCCAACGTCCAATAATATTTTATGATGCTTAATCTTATCGACAATAAAAGTTACGGTATCTTCTTCGTAAATACCATTAATAAACAATTCAAAAGCCACAGTTTCTGTCAGATTAGGCAATAGGTAAGTACAGTCAAAATGCCCGTCAATTTTTATATCACGAGTTTGTTTCAAATAGTTACTTAATAAAAATCCTGACAATCTCTGCTTTCCTTTAAAAGGAGGTAATGCACGTAGAACTTTACTTATCATGGAGAGTATTTTTAACGAAAATACAATTACCATTACAGGCTTACAATACCCATCATGAAAGCTCTTCTACATGCTTTAGTATAATTTCCAATCTGTGTTTATAGGTATGAAACTCAATTGCCCGTTTTGATGCTGCTTTGCGGATTTCCTTCATTTTTACAGGGTCATTTTTTGCTATTTCAATGATTGAGAATAATTCATCTAAATTCTTGTAAAGCAATATTTCTTTTTCCGGTTCAAAACATTCTTCAATACCTGGTCTATACTCCATTATCGGTAAACCGCCACATCCTGCAATTTCAAAAGTTCTGCAATTAATGGAAGCAAATTCACTCATACCCGTTGAGTTCAATACTGCCAACGCCGCTCCAAAAATTTGACTCTTTTCATCCCGAGTGATAAACTTTCCTGTATGGCGTTTCTTTATTTCACGATCAGCCCAAATCGGCAATCTTGCGCCATATAAACCAACCTCTACGCCTCGTTCAATCAGAAGGGTAGTAAGATAATGTCTATAGTCATAAAAAGAACCTGCAATCACTACCTGATTGTTTTTTTGATCTGACACGGGTTTATGCCACATAGGGTTCATTGCTTCATACAATTGAATGGCTGGGAGATTCAGTGTTCTTAATTTAAACGCCGCATAGTGATCTTTAATAAAGATGAAATCCCATTCTTTATGACACAATCCCTTACCCGACATATTTGCCGCAGTATCACCCCACCATGAAACTGCTTTAATGCCTTTACGCCTGGCTATATGCAATACCTCCTCCGATAATCCCTGGGTTAAACTAATAATTAGCTCAGGCTTGAATGTAGTGATCTGGAGTAATAACCACTTTTCCTGATCAGTCTGAGTTTTCAGTAATTTCTTTTTTACATCTTTATAAACCCGATAAAATGGAGAACTTTTTTTATGAATTGATATAGGACCCATGGTCAACACATCATGCCCCATCATCTTTAAAGTCTCATAAACATTCTCTTCAAAGCTGTCTGGTGTACAATAATTTGGTATTACAATTCGCATATAATCAACATTATATAAGTATGGAATTTGCCATTTCATTATACACTGCCTCTAAAGTATAATGTGACTTCTTATATATCATGCCATCACGATTCAATGCGTCTTTAGCATTAAACGAGGACATATTACTGAAATCAATTTTCACGACCTTAGGATACGTGTTTATAGTTTCATAGGGATAGCTGCTAAGTAGAGTGTTTGAAAACCATACGTCTAATCCACAAGCTAAATATTCGAATAATTTATTGGGAGCGTTATAAACAAAATTCGTTGAATAATGTCCATTATACAAAATTAAACCTACATCGTAAGCAGGTAACAAAGAAGGTAAGTTATCATAGTGAATGCTACCTTTAAAGTTTATCAAACCTGGAGGTTGTTGTTGAATAAACTGAAGAACTTTATCATCCATGTTTTTGGAATAAATATCACATGTGAATTTTCCATTCTGAGTCGCCAGCCATGCCCCCAACTCAGATAAGAATAAACTTTCCATTGAAACAGAACCTACATATACCAATCGTACTTTGTCTGATACTTCTTTCACTCGTGGGGCATGAACCCATTTCTCTGATGGATAATTGGGCATAAGATGCAACTTACTTTTTCCTATAAAAGGAAATTCAGAATGAAACCTGGACAACCTATCAACATTGGTGTGTGAAATCCATGATGAGCGTTTAAAAAGTAATGGTTCAAGTCGCCTTCCTAATCGTTCTAAAAAAGATTGTCGCTTATGCTCTTCCTTATCAAAATATTCATGATAATGAATGGCGAGAGTTCGTTTTGAAAAAGGAAAAAGTAATGAAAACAGAAATACCGGTGGACTTGATATGGACTCATAATAGAGTACAGGAATTTTTGGTTTTCTTACGAGTTCAATAAATGCTTTAAAATAATAATTGAAATAAGCCAAGTAAGTGCGTAATCCTGAACCATTAGTTAATGCTACTTCTATAACACGCACACCATAGTTTTCTAATTCTAATGATGATTCCTTTTTCCTGCTTGTAATCAGTGTTATAGAAACACCAATACCAGCCAGATATCGCGCTATATTATAAACTGGAGGATAATCCATAGCTGACCGAAAGTGAATAATCAAAAGCTCTTTTTTCTTTGCCATAACAAATTCAATCAAGCTTATCTATTACCAATTTTATTCTGGCCCCAACCACATCCCATGTAAAATTTTTCTGGTAGAAGTCCTGTATCAAAGTCTGATCTAAATCCATTCTATCAGTCAATTTCATCATTGCTTTTACAACGTCTTCTACACGCGCGGGTGCTTCGCAGAGGCAACCGTGTTCACTAATAATTTCCGGAATTCCATAAGCATGTGTTGCAATGGAAGGACATCCATAATAACCTGCTTCAATAATAACCAATGGAGTCAGATCACGACTGGTCGGTAACACTAATGCAATAGACTCTGACAAGTATTTCTGATACCGTTTTAAGTCATTATCATTTTGTTTATTCAGATAACCAGTGTACTCAACTCCGCTCATTTTTAATACATGCTCAGGTGGTGTTTCACCTATAAATGTCATTATAAAACCGGCCCTTTGAGTAGAAAAGATTTTAAATGCTTCAGCCACAAGCTCACCACCCTTACCTTTAAAGTCGAGCCCCGAGAACACAAACCGCTTCTTCTCTACAATAGGTAAAGACGTTGGATAAGGCAAATTGCCTCCAAGGCCAGCTACAAAAAAATTATGCCCTGGAAGATTGTAATCTTTACGTGTCTGTTCTAATGACCATTGTGAGCTAAAAAAAACTGCTTTCGCATTGCTAAGGAATTTTCTCTCTAGTTCTATAAGTGAGGCAACTTCAAATCGAACATTTGAATGATAGATGGCCAGATAAGTACTAAATGTTGCATCTAAATAACAGGCATAGGGAACATCATTCTTTACCTTTAACCATGGTGTTGATCCATGAAAGAAATTGAAATTATAATTGAGGTTGATTCTCTTTTCTACTTCGTCTGCGATCGCATTAAGACGATGTAAACTAAATTGGGGAAACGGAGCTGGCAACCCGAGTATTCGTTTTATTTTTGATACCAACCGTGTACTAAAAGACACTTTTGGATTAACATTATCAATCAGGTTAACAGATGCAAAATGTTTGAGCTGTTGATAGACATTTTTATTCATGCCATCCCATCCTCCACGACCTTGCTGAACACTAAGATTAGAAATATAATTTATGGCTATCATATCTTTTTACGATGATGAGACAATGATAACCGGCGTTTAAAATACATATAAACAGATCCTAGTTCACGTTTAAAACTCAAACGAGGCAAAATTTGAAATAGATAAGTAACATCTTTCAAACTTCTCGGTCTTCTCATAATTACAGTAAAGGATTCATGATAGAGCTGGTCGCGAAGAATTTGAATAGAATCAGAATATTTAAATTGAAGATACTCATCGATAACATCAAGCATCTTAAGCTTCTTTTTCCAGAAGGTTATAATTTCACTTTCGAAGACTTTAGTTATGCCACCCTCATGGCGTCTGTAAACACTTGTTGTCTCATTTAGAAAACCAATTTTTCCGTGTTGAGCCAGAAGTATATGCAGCATATAATCTGTTGAATTATAATCAAAATACCAGGAAGGAAACTCTCTTAGGATACCATTTCGAAATACAATGGAGCCTGTACGCATAAACCAACCACGGGATAGAATCTCTTCCATGCCTGTTTCTGCATGATCATTTTCATTGGTTATCTTTTCTGTGCCCAGCGTCTCATTTATTTGTAATGTTTTTTGATAACACATCACAAAATCATTATGCTGATCAAGAAAGTCTACCTGCTTCTGTAGTTTATGATTATCGGTCCAATAATCATCACCTTCCAGTAAAGCAACGTATTGTCCTTTACAAGCATTTAGTGTGAGAATTAAATTCTTATGAATACCTACGTTTGTTGTATGAGCAAGTACTTTAACTATTTGCGGATACTTCTCTTGATATGATAAACAAATGGCCCGGGTGTTATCTGTGGAACAATCCTCGCCAATTATCAAATCAAATGAAAATGTAGTCACCTGAGATAGTACACTTTCGATTGCTTGTGCAATGTACTTTTCATGATTGTAACAAATCATCCAAACACTAGCTTTCAACACAGGTTTAAAGGTATTATCCATTTAATGTTTTCTTCTTAGATGAATATGGGTTTTGCTCAAAACTAATCTTCTTAGGATTTACTGCTGAATAAGAAGCAAACGGATCAATTGTAGTATACGTATAAAGTAGACACGCTGGTAATTTCCAGAGTAATCCTGTTGTTTTGAGTAATTGATAACTCCTCTTTAAATGACCTTTTAATAACATCCTCATCGCTTTATGCACAACCTTATACCTTAGGTTTTTGAGTGCTGATGATTTTTCTTCATCTGTAAAAGGTGAATCCTCGTCAAGCATGCGAACGCGGCATTGATAGTGTTGCATATCGCCTAATATGCTAGACATAGCCTTCAGCGTTGCCTGTCCAGGTGTCATTCGCCACCATGTTAAGCTATCACCTATCAATACACATGATTTCGTTTTGGCTATCTTTAAACGAACATATGTATCTCCTGAAATATAGTCTATTGGCAAACTTCCCACTTCTCTCAATACTTCAGTTTTAAAAAATGTATTGGTAAAAGCAATATCAAGTAAACTCTTGTCGAAATATTCTGCAACGAAAAGATCATGAGGAGTAACTTCTACAGGATAAATAAGCTTGGGATGATATTTCCTCATAATGGCCATAGCAGCATCAGGAAAAGATTCAATCATGCGAACCATAAATTCCAAACCATGCGGATAAATAACATCATCACCATCAATAAATATCAGGTACTTTCCGGTTGCTAATGCAATAGCTTTATTGCGATTAGGGTATTCACGTAAATTAGTTTCATTACGATATGCTCTGATGCGTGAATCCTTATAACTCTGTATGATCTCCCATGTATTATCTGTTGAGCAATCATCACCAATAATATATTCAAAATTGGCGTATTGTTGTGCCAGTACACTTTCGATGGCATCACGAACATAGGCCGAGGAATTGTACGTTACCGTTACAATAGTTACTAATGGGCTTTCTATATGATTACCAAGCATGATACCTTGTTATCATTTTGATCGTTATGCATTAATGTAAATCTCAAAACAAATTGACAAGTCAATATCATAATGTAATTCGATTAACACGTTTTCGTTTACCATAATACACTATATCCATCAGTGCACTTAACTGAAATCGTACCAGTGGCAATGAATTATCAGATTCAATGTTTGACCGCTGTAATTGCAGTGGATTACAATTCTGTTTTACCGGATAGGTGTTCGTCATAAACGAATATTTATAACCTGCCTGTTTTATTTTTTCCGCGGCCGCATGGGTATAAGTATGTTCTTCGCCACCAACCCAGCAATAGATATCAACAACTTGCTGAAGTTTCTCTTCAAGCAACTGTCGGGCGTAAACTATTTCTTTTTCCAGAATTTCTTCTCCATCCTTCTCATTCATTCGATGATGGCTAAAGGTATGACATCCTATGACATGCTTCTGACTCAATTTTTTAAGCTCATCCCATGTCATTAAATATCGTCCATCAGGATATACTTGTGCAAGTCTGTTTTTATTTCTACCTGCAAAAAGGGTTTGTTCATCAGGGCAGCTTTCAATCAACCCACTGGGTATAAAAAACCAGCCCACAAATCCATGTTTCTCTAGCAATGGCATAGCCACATCATAATTATCGCGATAGCCATCGTCAAATGAAATGAT
The DNA here is from genome assembly GCA_036569145.1 of Cyclobacteriaceae bacterium. Lineage (GTDB taxonomy): Bacteria > Bacteroidota > Bacteroidia > Cytophagales > Cyclobacteriaceae > DATCRE01. Next base: position 12,641 of record DATCRE010000041.1, on the reverse strand, counting down.
CAAGCCCGGTTTAACACTCTTCCATTGGCGAGAAAAAAATAAGTCTAACGTTTCCCTGGAAACAGAAACATAATGACGTTTGTAAAATTCTAATTGGGCTTCAAAATTTATCGCATCCAGCTTTGGTGTACCATGATAATTAACCACACGGATATGAGTACCATATACCAATTTACTCAAATAGAAGCATGCGCTGGTAATTCCGGTTACAGATAATATTTTGGCAATACTTTGCTTTAGCCCCATGTCAATAGAGTGTATAAACAAATGGTGATAGGTCTGTAGATTGCTCACCTTGTGTTTCACGCAAATCAAAAGCAAGATCACACATGGCAGGGGCCACAGGTTTCAGTTCGTGATCTGATTTCCACAGGTTATTAAAATCTGACAATAAATTCTCTTTGTTTGTTGTATCAATAAAAGAGAAGTAAGCATACTCCTCATGCTGAGGTGTGTCATAATAAGACTCGACTGTTGTATCAGCCTTTAAAGGAAAATAAGTTTTGCCTGACTTTGCTTCCAACATAATAGCATCGAATACTTTTCTTATTCTTTCATCAACTGCATTAATCGAGTTCATATTGCTGTTTCCAGTTTTCATCGTTTTCAATTTTAGGTTGTAGCGTCTTAAATAAGACAAAATTTTCAAGCACCAGGATATCAATTTCTGTTCGCATAAAACATTGATATGCATCTTTAGGTGTACATACTATAGGTTCACCACGCACATTGAAAGATGTGTTGACCAAAACACTACTTCCTGTCAAGGCCTTAAATGCCATGAGTAAATCATAGAAGCGTTTGTTCGTTCCAACATGTACAGTTTGAATACGTGCACTGAAATCGACGTGGGTAACGGCTGGTATGGTTGAGCGAGCCTGGTTAATTACACCCAGCATATCATCATTGTTTTCCTTCAATTGCTCTTCACTGTTAACATTTGTACGAAGATTTTCTTTTACTGGGGCAACCAATAACATATAAGGACTCTCCGTATCCAGCTTAAAATAATCAGAAACATCTTCGGCTAACACTGCAGGTGCAAATGGTCTGAACGATTCTCTATATTTTATTTTCAGATTCATTTTGGACTGCATATCTGTTTTTCGTGCATCGCCAATAATTGAGCGGGCACCCAGTGACCTGGGGCCAAACTCCATGCGTCCTGAAAAGAAGCCCAGAATTTTTCCACTGTCAAGTTCTTTTGCCAGTAAAGAATATTGATCAGCAGAGTTTTCAAATTTTGAATATGGATAGTTGTGGCGATCCAGAAAAGCACCAATCTCTGCTTCACTAAAAGCAGGTCCTAAGTATGTTCCATGCTGAGAGTCTCCTTTGCTTCCTACCATTGGTTTTCGAGGAGCTTTAAAATAAAGATGGTAGGCAACAAAAGCGGCACCCAAAGCACCACCAGCATCACCTGCCGCAGGCTGTATCCATATGTTGTCAAATATCTTTTGAGCCAATAGTTTACCGTTAGCAACACAGTTTAATGCTACGCCACCGGAAAGACAAAGATTTTTAGATCCTGTCAATTCGCGTATGTGACGAGCTATTTTAATCATAATTTCTTCTGTCACCACCTGTATGGATGCAGCCAGATCCATTTCTTTCCGCGTAATTTTAGTCTCGGGTTTACGTGGTTCTCCTTTAAACAAGGCATGAAATTTTTCATTAGTTGTTTTGTCTCCTTTCAAGTAACCAAAATAATCTGTATTCAGACGAAATGAACCATCAGCTTTAACATCAATCAAATGATCGTAAATTTCTTTAACATAGGTTGGTTTACCATACGGCGCTAACCCCATTAACTTATATTCTCCTGAATTAACTTTAAAACCACAGTAATATGTAAAGGCACTATAAAGCAATCCAAGAGAGTGTGGATAATTAATCTCTTTTAAAACTTTAATATCATTTCCCTTTCCATAGCCCAGCGTTGTAGTAGACCACTCTCCTACACCATCAAGTGAAAGAATGGCAGCTTCTTCAAATGGCGAGGGATAAAAAGATGAGGCAGCATGCGACATGTGATGTCCGGCAAAGACTATTTTGCCTGTTTTTCCAAGCGTACCAATAGCCTTAAGTGTATATTGTTCTACCCATAATTTAATACCCAATACCGATTTAAGTGCCGAGTTAAAAGTGGGATAGCTCTCATCACCCACCATGGCACAATTCTTTACAATTCTATCCCAGGTAAGTAATGGATGATCATAAAATACAACAGCCTCCAGATCATCTGCCTCAATAAAAGCTTCTTCTAGACAATAGTTAATGGCATTAACAGGAAATCTGGGATCGTGCTTTACTCTCGTAAATCGTTCTTCTTGTGCCGCAGCAATAATTTCACCATTCTTAATGATAGCTGCTGCTGCATCATGATAGAAAGCTGAAATTCCGAGAATGTACGTTTCGCTATTCATGTGAATAATTTGGTGTATTGTATTCTTTTATATGGTCGCTAATTTTTTTAGCCAAAAAATGGCCAATTGCTTTATGTCCTGCATGATTCCAATGCCCCCCATAACTTTGAGTGGCTTTAAAATAATATGCATTTATGTTTGTGCCTCGTATTATTTCTTTATCCAAGGCTTCATTTAAATCAATGAATGGATAATGCTTCTCTTGAAAATATTCTTTAACCACGGTGGCGTCTACAGGCAGATTACGTACAACAAAAACAATCTGTCCTTTATTAAAGGTCATTACAGAATCGTAAATCTTTTTAGAAAGGTCTGATATGGGTACATCATACTTAGCATAGGTGTAATCAGGTGTTGCCAGTGTGCCATAAAACTTGCCCAGTGTAAGCTGCAGGAAACCGCGGGTTTGAATACCGCTCCATGCACGATAACCCAGTCGGCAAAGTGCTATATCTTCATAATATTTTAACAATGGCAAACTAGTAAGCTTGCGATGTAAATTGTATTCAGCTGATTTCTGCCAACTGTAATCAGCTACCAGATTTGTACCAGTCTCATTCAATTTAAAAGATGTTGATGGATAACTTGCCACAGGAAGTATATCTCTGAACTCTGTAAAATACAGAACCAAATCTGCATCATACTCCTTCTCCAGATAATTAATAAAATAATAAGATGAGGCGTGAAGAATACAATTGCCTCTTCCAAAATTAAGGATCTCAACATTCGTGTTTAAAATCTTCCGCAAGGTATCTTCCATGTATTGCGCGAAATGATCACGACTGAATACGTCAATACCTTCTACAAAAGAATCGCCGACCAATAATATGCGTAATGTTTTTCCATCTTTCTTTCGTTTAGGATAGGATTCTCTGAAACGACCGTCGTAATTGGTTTTACCAATATATAATCCTTGAGTAGACTTGAAGTAATTAATATCAGGTCTGTTTAACGATCCATATTCAGAATGATAATACTTGAGAATCGGTGGTGTAATTTTCACTCCTTTCAGGAAAACATCAAGTAATAGAAGAGTAACGACTGCAGTAACTATAAAAAAGATCAGGTTTCTCATAGCTATTAAAATTGAAAGTAAATAAATGGCGCCGGCTTACCTACTGTATACATGAAAACAAGTATGATAGTCCATACGGGTATAAGTATGCCATATCGTATGGCTGGTTTCAAAAGTAAAAGGTATGCATGATTGTTAGTGTAATATTCAACAGCATCAAGAAAAATAATAACACTGAAATACAGTAGAGTAACGATAATAAAATCTCCGATCAAGTCGCTCGAAGTCCAGTCAAAAATATGTGATAGTACAGTGGTAGCAGTCTTCAGATCAGCCGCGCGGAAGAACAGCCATGCAAATAATACAATCAGAAATGTAAAGAACACATTAAAAACAAATTTAATAAGACTAGCTGGACCTTTATAAGTAAAACGAGTTTCTACTTTTTTATCACCCAGTATAAATTTATGAAACGCCAATGCTGCACCATGAATACCACCCCATATAACAAATGTCCAATTTGCACCATGCCACAGCCCCCCCAGTAACATAGTAGCCATTAAATTCAAATACGTACGAAACTTTCCTTTACGATTACCACCAAGCCACCAAATGTAAACATAATCCTTTAGCCAGTCTGATAATGAAATGTGCCATCGACGCCAAAAGTCAGTGATATTAGAAGCAAGATATGGCTGGTTAAAATTATCCATCAACGTCACTCCTAATAATTTACCACAACCTTTTGCTATTAAACTGTAGCCAGAAAAATCTGCATAAATCTGTACAGCAAACATGATGAGCGTACAAATCAATTCACCTGATGAAAAATTACCAGGTTCTGCAAAAACATTATCAACATATTTACCAATGGTGTCACCAATAATAATTTTTTTGAACATACCTGTAGTAATCAGTATTACACCTTCTTTAAGGTACTGACGGTCGGGCATCTTTATCTTTTCAACCTGCGGCAAGAGGTGTACAGCTTTTTCAATAGGCCCAGCTACAAGCTGAGGAAAGAATGAAACAAAAACACTGTAGTCTAATAAAGACTTTGCCGGCTCCAGTTTCTTTCTATACAAATCGAAAGTATATGAAAGACTTTGAAATGTATAAAATGAAATACCTACAGGAAGGATTACGTGTAAATGAACCGAATCAAGCTGCGTACCAAATACCTGCGCGAAGCTGTCTACAAAAAAATTGAAATACTTAAAAAAGCCTAACAGCGTTAGGTTAACCAGAAGGCTTAAATGCAATAACCTTTTTCTTTTCTTTTCATTTGTTTCTGTATAGATGGCATGTCCAAGATAGTAGTCCATCACCGTTGATAAGAGAAGCAGTGAGCAAAATCTCCAATCCCAATAACCGTAAAAAACATAGCTTGCTAACAGTAAGAAAATTTTCTTAAAGCGCTGTGGTAGTAAATAAAAAACAGGAAGTACAACTCCCAGAAAAACTAAAAAGACAAGACTATTAAAAAGCATTCAGATTTGTATTTATTTATAAAATACGTCCATCAAACTAAAGTACTAATTTTTGTATGAAGAATCTCCGCTACCGCTTTATGGCATAATGGTGTAGGATGAACATCAGTTTTAAATCTGAAATTACGTCGCTCTTCCATCGAGTAATTTTGCAAGGCAGGAAGAGGATCAATCAATTCACAGTTTGCCTCGGATGCAAGTTCTGCAAAACGTTTTTGATAATCAGCTGCACTGCTGGTTTCTTCAATATGTTGATACAATGGAAAAGGAACTAACACGACCCTTGACTTTGCCATTCTGATCCACTCCAGTAAAATTGTCTTCATAGTTAGCCATTCTGGTGTATTTGCTTTACCATATTCAGGCACTGGTTGATACTTCGTGAATTTCTGGGCTACCTGCTTCAGGCCCAATGCATTTACTACATTTCTGGCCAATTCAAATTTTCCACCTTTGTCAACCTTCTGTTGTTCTTCAATAGGAAGGTCTTCCATTCTGATAGGATTAGGATTAACCGGAACATTAAGAAGGTTCAAGCCTTTGCCATTGAGTTCAAAGAATGGTTTTTGATATACCATTTTTTCACCCTGGTCATTATAATAATAACGATAATGAGATTTTACCCGACGTATATTTTCAACCAGTACTACAATAACCAATAAGTCGTAATCCATGGCATGACCAAAATCCTTGTAGAGTAAGTATTGCTGATCAGTACCCGAACCTGACAATCCGAAATTATAAATATCAGTTTGAGGTAGCATGCCATTAAGCAAATCTGTAAACCTGTATTTATTAGATACTCCATCACCTGCAGTAAAAGAGTCACCAAAGACAAGAATCTTCTTCTTATCTGGGACCTTTTGATTGTTGAAGTCAATTTCTGAACGAAATCCCGTCGGATTAGTCCGCAGCAGATACCCTCCCGCTTCATGCTGAATACGTGCCTTCAGGTTAGGAATAAACTTATAACCTACTGTTGGATGGTATTCAAATAATTGTCTATTCACGATTACTTTATTAGGTCGGTACTGAGTTTAATATTTCTCAAAAAATCTTAAAAATTCTTTGCTTTAAATAACCCTGTCACACAACAAATCAGTGTCTATTATTAACCCGCAAAAATAACATTTCTTTTAATTCTTTCGCTGATGTTTTATCGTCACTCACTTCTATTTACCGCATTCTCCAAACGCACAATTTCATACCATTTCATGAGGGCTCCATACTTTAAGCATCATTAATGTTTAATCATCCGGTAATCATAGAAATTGAGACGATCAATTTGAAACTAAACTATCAATCACTAATCCCAACCTTTCCGAAAATACTTTCGCCCCTTTTGAATTAACATGCGAATTATTATAAAAATAACGCTTATCTAACGATATATCGCTTACCGAAAAATCTCTGAAATAAACACCATTACCCTGCAAGGATGCCAGTTTTTTTCTAACTGCAGAAAGACCAGGCAATAGTTTAAGACCGTCTGACTGAATAGGTGGAATTATAATTAATACCTTTCTACCCTTTCGGCGAAGTGCATCAATTGTTCTTTTATAGATTTGAACCGTAGCACTATCAACATGAATATCAATTGGCGGTGAGTTTTTATTTAAGCTATCTAAATCTGATTCCCATTCTTTATATTTTGGTGTGAATCCTTTTAAAGAATCTGTAGATGCCGCTGCTCTGAATTCTTTTAAACCAAGGAAAGAAGCTCTGTAATATGACTGCTTTGCAACAATAAATTTATAAAATGGAACATACCGGAGTTTCCACGTCAATTCAGGTTGAATATCATGCAAGGATTGATAGATATGATCATTATCCAAATGTGCTATATAACGATCTGGTTCTGTCAACTGATCAATTGATGACAATGAAAAAAAAGTCTCAGCCATTATAACCAGTTTACAGTTTACTGAATAATCATTCAATTCTTGGATCAAGCCATTGTACTGTCTGAAACGTGTACCGTCCAGAGAAAAATTATAGACAGAAAATCCTGTCTCGTTTTCCAAAAGCGTTGTGTTTAATGACACTTCTCCTACAGATGATCCGAAGCACGCTATTTGAGGGTCAGTCTCATGGCTGGCAATTTGATTTACTTTGTAATAATGACTGTAATGACTTTTTCGTACACCCCACAATACTATCCATTCAATACCCGTTAAGACAACCATGAGCATTACACAAAATAAAAGAGATCGTTTTATCAGGCTATTATTCATAAATCAAAATTGAAAATAGATAAATGAATCAGTATCAAACACACCAAAAATTAAAATAACAACAATAGCTAAGCAGTATGCCGTCCAACGTAACAGTAGCGGCCCTCTAACAACAAAAGAATGAGCATAACCTTTTTCAATTAACCAGTCACATAAAAGCAAAAAGGGAATAAGCATTAATGAGCCAGCAAATCGCCAAAATGGTTGCCCCAGGTATATCGCATTATTATTAAGATCATTTTTTGCTAAGACTAAATAATCTCCATTAATGAGAGGCGTAAACAGATGCGTTACTATATGCATGGCTGATGAAAATGTTCCTGCTCTGAAAAAAATCCAGGCCACATTAACCAATACAAAAGTCAGCATAAGATTAACAACATTGCGTTGCTTAAAAAAAGGAACGCGTTCATTAACAACATTTCCAGCCATTAAAAAAGTGCCGTGTAATCCGCCCCATATAACAAAATTCCAACTGGCACCATGCCAGAAACCGCTAATAAGAAAAACAATAAATAAATTTATTTGTCGTCGCAAAGCCGATACCCTACTTCCGCCCAGCGGTATGTAAACATAATCTCTGAACCAGGTTGAAAGCGAAATATGCCAGCGGCGCCAAAACTCAGAAACAGTGAAAGAAAAATAGGGTCGCTTAAAATTTGTCATTAATTCAATTCCCATAGTTCTTGAAGAACCTATAGCGATATCAGAGTACCCAGAGAAATCGCAATAGATTTGTATGCCAAAACAAATTGTAGCCACTATGTAAGCCAGACCTGTGTATTGATTGGTATGGTTGAACACTTCATCAACAATAACCCCAAGGCGATCGGCGATAACTACTTTCTTAAATAGTCCCCAGAGCATAAGTCGCAAGCCTGAAACAAGTTTAGAGTGATCGTATGCATGATATTCATGTAGCTGCGGTAGTATATTCTGAGGTCGTTCAATTGGACCCGCTACAAGTTGCGGATAGAACATAACGTAAAGAGAGTAGTAGCCTAAATGCCGTTCGGGTTTTACATTTCCACGATATACTTCTATGGTATAACTCATGGCCTGAAAAGTATGAAATGACAGGCCTATCGGTAAAATTATTTTTAAATACGGAAGTTCGTGAACAGTGAGTTCCAATGCTCCTAAAAGCTCGTTGACGTTGTCAATAAAAAAATTGTAGTACTTAAAGATAGCAAGTACCAATACATTGGCGATTATACTCAGGCTCAGGTATAGTTTCCGTCTTTTGCCAAAAGACCCTTCGATCATAATACCTGCGTAGTAGTCAATAAGAATGGTAAAAAAAAGAATTAGTATATAGACTGGGATAAAGGCCATGTAAAAAAAACAGCTGGCTAATAACAGATGTAACCATCTGTATTTATGTGGTAACAAAAAATAAATTATTGTAACCAGTGGAAAGAAGATTAGAAACTGAAAAGAATTAAACAGCATGTATTTCTTTCAAAATATTATAAATGATCAATCATGGCGCTACTAAACAAATACATTCTTAAAGCTACTATGTCTATTTGTAGGTATACTCTTTTTTATAAAAAGCTATGATATTTTGTTTGTATTCCTGTTCACTATAGTAGGCAGCACATAACTCAAATTGTTTTTTCTGGTATGACTGAAAAATCTGCTCCTCGTCCAGTCGATTCATATCGTTAACGATCTTTTCACAGAGCATGTCAAACGAAATATACAGTGTTTGCCATGAAGTAAAATCGGATGTAAAAAATTCATCATTGTACACTGCAAAACCAATGGCTCCGCTAAATATTGGTTCAATCAGATAGCCATCTAAACCCTCTCCAAAAGTTAAACTCCATTTAGCATTGGCAATTGCTTCTTTGTATTGCTCGTATGTGAGGTTCTGAATGATCTGCAACTGAAGACCTGGTACTTTTGCTAATAAATCAAGGATTTCCTTTTTCTTTGGGTGTTCATCAGGAGATATAATGATTAGATTTTGCTTGTCTTTGTATTCTTTATAAAGATACTTTTCCGGACTGATCCACACTGAAAACTTATGTAATGGTATCTGATACAGATCTCTATAATAGGCTGTACAATACTGATGATGTGCAGTAGTGGCGGTTACTACAGACGCATAGCGCTTCATAACACTTACTTCATCTACTGTTGGCATCAGCCGTATGTTTTGATTCAGAATATTAATATGAACATGGTTGATTTTTTTAAGCCATAAAAATTTATTCTGCTCCACCATTTTATTAACGTGCTGGCACATAAATTCAGGGATATGAAGTAATAGGTCTTCTACATTGGAAAAATAAGATTCAAGTTGTTCATATCTGAATATGTCTACGATGTTTTTAAACTGTGTGTGCCTGGCAAGCAAATGCTGATCCGGAAAGGTGCACATAATAACCTCAGCTTCATGTATAGACTGAAGCTTTGTGGATTCTTCACACAATGAAACTATAGAGATGGCGCCACCAGAAATTTTATCAGTACCGGTATCATAATCAGCACCTTGAACAAGAAATACTATAAGTCTTTTTGCCGTTGAATTATAAGATTTGATTTTTTCGTCTTGTATCCGTCTGATGGCAATTTCTCTAAAGACTTTTTTTCGTTCTTGTTTATAATGAACAAAACGCAGAACAGGCTTTATAAAGTCGGGTATCCAATCGCGTTCTTGTTTCATGACAAAATTATGATCGTGCTGGCACACCTTTTACCTTTACGCCATCAGCAAGGTTTTTCGTTACAACAGCCCCGGCGCCTACGACTACATTATTGCCTAATACAATACGCGGAAGAATAGTAGCGCCACTGCCAACAACACAATGATTGCCCATTTTTACATGACCAAGAATATGAGACCCTGGTTGAAGTTCACAATATTCACCAATGCGACAATCGTGATGAACGCTAGTGTGTACATGTAACAGTGACCCTTGACCAATAATTACATCCTGTGTTATTACAGCCCCCGTCATAATATTCAAACCTTCACCAAGTGTAACGTTAAACTTGCCAATATTGGCAAAGGGTGAAATGATAGAAGTGAGTTTTCCGCCAAGTGTTATAAATTTTTCAGCAAGTATTTTTCGTATGGCCGGATTCCCCACGCCGATAACAAATCGAGGATCATGTTTAAAGACTTTTTTCAGGTCGTCAGGATGACGAACAATCTGAAAACGGTCAAATAAAAGCAATGGCAAATCAGGAGTTATATCATCATAAAAAATCAGATTATCGTCCTGATCAAGCTCAGCAAAAATTCCGGCTATTTCTTTTGCATGTCCACCTGCGCCTATGACAACCATCGTTCAGTATTTTAAAACCTGTGCTATGATTGAACAAATACGTTTCACCATATCAGGTGACAAGTCATAATAGAGTGGTAAGCATAAAACCCGTGATGAAACAGACGCTGCCACCGGCAATGGTTCTTTCTTCTCTACATAAGGCAATGTATCCAGTGCAGGATAAAAATAACGACGCGGATAAATATATGAAGCATTTAAACTGTCACGTACCTGAACTAATTGCTTTTCACTTTCAAAAACCAAAGCATAGTATGCATAGTTGTAATCTGTATGTTCAGGAATATGCGGACGCTTCAATGTTGTAATATTCATTTCAGCAAAATGTCGGTCATAAGCTAATGACAACGTCTTACGATTTTCCAAAATGGAATTGATGTGAGGAAAATTACAAAGTCCCATCGCTCCATGAAATTCAGAATTCTTTCCATTAATCCCAACACCCCAGAACTCTTCCTGGCCTTTGTGACCGAAATTGCGCATGTACGAAATACGATGCGCTAATGCATCATCGTTGGTTGCTATGCCTCCGCCCTCAACGGTATGAAATAATTTAGTAGCATGAAAACTCAGTGTTGAAATATCCCCATAATTCAATACTGATTTCTGCTTGTATTTTACACCGAAAGCATGAGCTGCATCATAGATAACTTTCAGGTTGTGTTTTTTTGCAATAGCTTCAATAGCCTCAACATCACAAGGAATTCCGTAAACATGGGTTGCCAGTATAGCCGAGGTATTTTTTGTAATGGCAGCCTCAATTTTTTTTGCGTCTAATGTTAATGTTGCGTTGTCAATATCAACAAATACCGGCTTCGCCTGCTCCCATACAATAGAAGAAGTAGTGGCAACATACGAGAACGGTGTTGTAATAATTTCACCCTTCAGTTCAAGTGCTTGAATAGCTATCTGAATGGCGATGGTGCCATTGTTAACAAAAAAGAAATGCTTTACACCAAAATAATCTTTCAGTTTTTCCTCCAGTTCATTTACAAGTGGTCCATGGTTGGTAAGATGAACACGATCCCATATCCCATCAACATATTTATCGAACTCCTTACGATCCGGAAGAAATGCTTTAGTTACATTTATCATTATTTTAACTATTAGTGTTAAAAATTATTAAGCTGAAGCAATTTCAAGAAAGCGATTACCAAATGCTTTTATCTTCAATTGATATGCTTCTAATGCCATCTTCTCAGCGTCAAGTTGTGGAAATACAGTGTTGATATTTTTTTGCCAAAGGTTGTTCATTTTTTCTGCCATATCATTTGCATTCAACGATTCAAACATATACGGATTATCAGGATATTGTTCCTGATGAACTTCTATGTCAGACATCAAAAGGTTTTTCCCTAATGCTTTCGCCTCCTCGACAGAAGTACTCCAACCTTCATTAATTGATGGCTGAACCAATGCTACCGCCATACGATACAAAGCTAACTGATCAGATCTCGGAATTAAGCCAAGCAAGTGAACCTGGCTTCTTATTTGATTGTTGGTAAGCATCTGCAAAATGTCATTTGCAAATGATAAATTTCTATAATCTACAATATTACCTGTACAAACAAGATTAACAATCATTCCTCGCTTACGAAGGATGCCCATGGCGTCAAACAATGTCTTATGATTCTTTGTAGGTGCAAATAAATTAGCTACCATTAAAAATTGCGCAGGCAAATTATACTTTTCTCGTATACTCGTAAAGTCTGAAAATTGTTGAACAGAAGAATCCAGTGCTACAGAAAACGGCATGACGAATGTCTTTCCGCTTGTTACAGGAAAGAGCCTGAGGCAATCTTTTTCACAATAGTGACTGCTTAAAACAACCTTCTTAGCATTATTTGCTATTGTTGAAATGGTACGCTCAGCGCTTGCCGTTACTTCTTTACTGGCACCCTGAGGAAAGTGATGGTATTGAAAATCAGCTATCCAGGAACCAACATTGACTTTATCATTTCTGTGTGATAACGTCTCAGGAAAAATATAATCAAAATTATTGTCAATCAGATAATTTTCAAGCCTGGGATAAACACTTTTAAAAAATCTTCTTTCAACAAACCATTTCAATCTGTTTGAAAGAGACCATGGAGGAAGGGCTTCATCAATATTCTTCACAAACAATGTTATGTTGGTATATCGCTCAAGATTAAAAAATTCTTGTTTGGGGTACTTAA
>DATCRE010000040.1:0-10648 GCA_036569145.1 Cyclobacteriaceae bacterium | reverse complement strand
ACATGGAGCATTTTTCTATGCTGCATTAGCAACAATATGTTTCGTAACGATAGGGCAGTTGCTTGGAACGTCAAACGATCCGGCGCTTAAAATTATTCGCGATGTTATTATTTTCAGTCATGTGGGCTATGGTGTAATTTTTCTGACATACATCTTCTCCAACTTTATATTAATGATGGCGCAGAACATGCCGGTTTATAAAATTCTATATAAGCCTAATCGTATGCCACATTTTACTTTCAGACTAGCGGGTTTGATTATGACGCTTGGCTTTGTGTTTTATTCAAACTGGAAGGAGTATGTTTATCATAGCATTGCCGGATTTTATAATAATATTGGTGATCTCTATGAGCGAATGGATTTGCCATCGGTTAGAGAAGCCTATTATGAACAAGGCAAAAATTATGGCTTCGCGAATAATCATGCTAATTACGAATTAGGCGTCGTAAAGACGGAGAAGTATGATATGGAAGGAGCCCGGCATAATTATGAACTTGCCAACCACAGCAGACCAACGACATATTCATTGGTGAATGAAGGAAATACTTTTATCTGGGAAGTAAACTTCTTCGATGCCATCAAGACGTATGAAAAAGGTATTCGTAAAGAACCTGGTTCTGGTGAACTTGAAAATAATTTAGGATCGGCGTTTGCCCGTCTTCATAACCTTGACTCGGCTGTTTATTATCTGAACAAAGCCCGTGAACATGATAATTCAAAGTCGACAGCGGAGACGAATTTCTTTGCTATGCTCGCACTGGAACATTTACCCATAAAAGCAGATTCGGTGCTTAAGATTTTTGGTAAATCATCTGATGCAACGCTGGCCAATGCACTGGCCCTGGCTACTATTCAAGATGGAAATCTTACAGCTCATGTTGATGCTTCTGCTCATACAAGACTTGACCTGTATTCAGCAACGCTTCTTAATAATTACATCATTCAACATGTTAAAGATCAAGACACAGCTTTTGTTAATAAAGCCTATCGCATTGCAACGGATTCATTAAATGCTGACTATGCCGAGGCATTGAAATCGTCGTTGGCGTTTTCATATTATCATTTAGGCAATGTTACTAAGGCGTTGAGTATTATGGCTGAGCTTGCATACATCAGCCAATCACACCAGGGCAAGTTCAATTACCTGATGGGACTTTGGGCATTGGAGCAACGTAATCCCGAGCTGGCATCGTCATACTTTAATTATGCTGTTGATTCAGATTATAAAGAAGGTAAGTTATATAAAGCCATTGCGTTATCAGAAGCGCAAGAAATTAATGATGCCATCATTGCGTGGGATACGGTGAGTCATCGTAAAAGTGAACAAGAGCAAGCTATGGCCGCCAGCATGCTCAGTATTTTAAAAGTGAATTTTAGAGAAGCATCTTCATTACCAGATCAACAGAAGTATCAGTTTTGCCGGTATCGTTTAAAGGTTAATGATACAACAGCTTTCAACAATATTGTTAATACGTTTCAGCAGAATGATTATAAAGCCCAGGCGTTGCTTGATATGGCACAGCGACAATTTGATTGGGAGAACATGACTCCGGCTATTCGCTATTTTAATAAGATCGGTGGATTGAAATTAACCAATAAGCGATTGTATGAAGATGTTCAACACATGGAGTTACTCATGCTTGCCCGACGAAAAGAATTAAAAGCATTAGCACAACAACTTACCAAAGACGTAACGTTTGATAGCAATCGTCGGTTAGAGAAAATTTATTTTACAGCGCTACAAAACGAAGCATCAGGCGACAGTATAATGGCATCGAAAAATTATGAAATTGTTGGCAGGTATAATCCATACTTTGTGGATGCCGTTATTGCTGCAGCAGACTATTTCCGTGATCACAGCAACGATAGAATGAAAGCTTATACCATTTTAGTAGATGCGATACAGGTTAATACAAGCTCAGCCAGACTGTTCAGGGCGTATGCAGGCGAGGCATTGCGACTTGGCTTTAGTGAATATGCATTAGGTGCACTGCAACGTGCCGATGAGTTGTATATGAAAGCTAAGTAGACACCACTTATAATTTTGTAGCAAGTTTTAACTTAATGTGGAAACTGAGAGCCTACTATTTCTCCTATGTGCCACATCCAGCTGCCTAAGCTGACCATTTTCCCGACCTCGGCAAAATGGTCAGGAATACCTAAAAAAACAAAGAGCCGTTGTTCAAACAGCTCTTCGTTTTTATTTCATAGTTGAAACTCTTAACGTCTTCTCTTGGAAGGACTCTTTCTTCCTTTCTTTTTAGAGAAGCTCTTCTTTTTGTTGGCAGGAACTTTAACACCCAGTTTCTTAATGTTTTGATAACGGCGATTTGGTGAGTAAGGTGCCAGCTTCTTTTGTGCGCGGTGTAATTGTTTTGGACTGCGTCCACCTTTCTTCACCGACGGACTACTCAATGTTTTTCTGCGATACGCAATAGAAGATTTATAATCTGACTTGAAATGTTCTTTGTAAGTTGAATTATTAAAATCATAACGTATAGTGATCTCATTAGCTGCGCCAACAAAACCACCGACACCACCCATGATCATCTCACGCGAATAACCGAAGGTGAGATACTTTGAAATATGAAGAGCCAACGTAGCGCTGATTACTTTACCGCTTCGTTCAGAAGCACCAAGAGTAATCAGGTTGTTATAGGTATAGAATAATCCGAGGTCGAGTGTCTTGTTAGATTCTGAAAGCTTGCGATAGGCAACATAAGGTTCTAACAAATCTTCGCCACCACGCATAGGAATCATACCTTGTGCAAAACCTGAGTAGTAATAGGAGAGAGCAGAGTTTTCGCCTTTAAGCCAGGTGCTTGCCAAACGGTTGGCAGCTAATCCAACTTTTAATAATCGGGTTTGATAATGCAATCCAAAAGAGAAATCGTAATTGTTAAGTTTTCCCTGCGCTAATCTTTGATAGTCAGTATCGTCCGTAGCTGTAATGGTATTAGACGATCCATTTAAACCAATAGAATTATATTCACCTGAAACACCCATCGACAGGATGTTGAATTTTGTAAAGTGAACATGATACGCAAACGCGGCTGATGCATACGTATTGCGCAAGAATGTTACATCCTCCTGATAGACATTTCCACCTACACCAAACCGATGGTTGGCAAATGGCGTATGGAAACTTAAAAAGTTATTTTTAGGAGAGCCGTTTACCTTCGAATAGTTTTGCTTATACGAATAGGTGATGGACCCAAACGTATGACCTGCAAGGGCAGGATTAAAAATAAAAGAATTGGTAAGTTTTTGACTGAACAATGGTATATCCTGTGCCACAGCTATGCCGGTACACAAAACAGCACTTGCCAATAGAATAGTTTTCAGTAAAAGTCTTTTCATCTACTTCTAGTTAGTTTTTAGAACTGTGACCATTTGTTGCTCTACCATTTTTTTCTCCCCAACATTACCATACTCTACTACTACAATATAATTTCCGGCGCCGAGCTGTTTGAAATCATAGCTCTTGGCTTTTTCTTCATTGTAGTCATTCCATTCTTTAATCAATACACCCCAGCGATCTAATAGCGTTACTTTGTTGAAAGAAAACTTATCGAGGTAGTCAATGGTAAGCACATCGTTAAAACCTATAGACCCTGATGGTGTTATCAGATCGCGAATTCTGATTTTCAATTTCTTTTCTTTTCCTACAGTTAAATAAGGTGATGTTGGATTTGAACGGCTTCTCACTTCAGTATCGCCCGATGCAGAGTTGCCAATGTTTTTAGGTTCTCCACTTAGAGCATCCGTCTGAACAACAGCAATAGTACCTTCTTTGGAAAGATAACCTTCCAGGCCATTGAGATTAAGTGTAACACGTCCGGTAACGGAAGCAACATCAGTAATTTGCCAGTATCGTTCGTTGTTGATGGAAAAGAATTCAACAGTATCTTTTCCATCAAGACCTGGATCTGCCGGAACAACGCTTATGCCTGTTTCACCAGAAATGCTTTCGAGTGTTGCCGGTGTATAAAGATTTGAAAAACCAATAGGAAATAAGCGGGCATCAGGACCATTGCTATAAAACGCGGGAGATCCTGATCCTGTATCTGTACAATCAAAGAACGAATCATTATTTCCATCTTTAAGACCATTCGCCGGACCTGCATAAAGAAATTTATTTGAAGGAGACAATGGTTTTAGTATGCCTTGTGTGAATGTTAAATTTTTAGTGACTGTAATGTTACCCGTCATGGTTTTTGTACCGCTTCCGCTGAACGATAATGCTGCCATAACAAAATTGCCCGCAATACTTTGATCAGCTCCTACAAGATCAACAGAGAGTAGTGTTGTTGAGAAATCAAAGGATGATCCATTGCTTAGATCAGATGGTGCCGATATGGCAATTTCAGTATCCCGCGATGCAGCGATTGATGCACCTGAGCCTATAATAACCTGGGCATTTGTAAGGACAGGTGTCAGTATTAACAGGCCAGCAAGATTTCTAAGGCAGTTCGTATAAATTCTATTCATAGTATCCTTATTTCTGTTGAGCAGTAATTCCTAATATTCGCTTCATTTCTTCCAGGTCTTTGAGAAGAGTTTTCTGACCATCTTCAATGGCAGTCATCTTAGCTTCCAGTTGTCCTTTTTCTGTTTTTAGTTTTGAGTTTTCCTTTTCCAGTTCTTCTACTTTAAGGATAAGCTCTTGTACAGCTTTTATTGTTGTAATCTGCGCATGATACGTATCAATCTGGAGGATGCTCTTCTTATCACCATCTAAATATTCCTCACTGGATTGAGCAGCTTCAGGAAACACCTGTTGAAATTCCTGAGCGATGAAATTGTAATAATATTGATCTTTTAAGGAAGGATGTTTTTTCTTCCACTCATCTGTATACTTGAATTTAACAGGATGTAATCTCTTCATGAGATCAAAGCTGTTATCAATTTCCTGGATATCTGTTTTTATTCTTCTGTCCGAGTTGGCAATAAATCCGCCGGCAGCAGTTTTGGAGGCCGTGCCTTCAACTTCCAAATTATTTGTTGTCGGAGTTCTTCCTATACCTGTCCATCCATTACCAAGCACTGTAAGCCCTGATACATTGCTTTGTGCGGAGAAAATTGTTCGCGTCGAGGATGTGGTATTAACATAGCTTAAAAAACCATCACCACTGGTGCCCTGATCAATGCGGATAGCGTACGTGGTGGAGTTAGGGGCAACATGCAACGCCGTTATAGGACTTGACGTTCCTATACCTACTTTTATGCTGCTAGATCCGAGTACGAGTGAATTGCTTGTTGTTACGGTAGCGTTCGCACCTATGGCAGTAGCGTTGCTAAGACCATCTGCTCCTACATTGGCGCCACTTCCAAGAAGTGTTATCGTTCCGCCTGTAGTATTGGTCGAACCAGTATTTCTTCCTACAAATGTATTCGATGAACCTGTCAAATTATTAGCCCCTGCCTGTTCGCCAAGAAATGTATTGAGGCTTCCTGTTGTAGTACTACCCCCGGCAAGGCGACCCAGGAATGTGCTGGCGGAGATACCATCTGCATTATGCCCTGCCTGGTATCCAACAAAGGTGTTCAGGTTACCAGAAGTCATGCTATTACCGGCATCTTTTCCAACGTACACATCATAACTTCCTCCTACATTGGATAACCCTGCTGCTCTTCCGATAAAAGTATTTTCAGTTCCGGTGGTGTTTGCCATTCCAGCCTGGAAGCCATAGAATGTATTGTTGATACCAGTTGTGTTTGAAGCACCAGCACTAACGCCCCCGAAAATATTATTCGTACCAGAATTTGATATCAGTGGACTGCTCCCCGCGGTAGCCCATATAGGTGCAGTACCTGACCCTGTAGATGTAAGTACCTGGCCACTTGTTCCAAAGTCAGTTGTTGAACCTAACGCTAATCCTCCTTCAATGGCAGCATTGCCTTTAAAATATCCGGCCCAGTTTGTAGTACCACCGGAAGCATCACCGTACACACCATAATTTGTTGCCGAGGTTGACGTAGCAGAACCTTTTACACCATAGGCATTTGTTATTCCTGTGCCTGATACTGTTCCGTACACGCCTTGAGAACTTGCTGAGTTTGTTGCCGAACCATATAAGCCCGTTGCACCCAAACCTCCGCCAGTGGCCGTTCCATATATACCAAAGTTAGTGTTGGTTGAGCCTGACGCATCACCTCGCACAGCTGTGCTACTACCTGCGCCCACTTGACTGTTGGTAGCATAAATACCTTGAAGCTGACCGGCTGTTGATGTTGTTACGGTTAACTTATTACCTGCTGCTGGAGCTACACCCACGCCTGTATTGGTTCCATCATCCTGAATGGCAGATGCTACAAGTGCAGATCCGTTGCCCCGGGGAACAATGTTACTTGTTGAAAAAGGAGATGGTGCCGTAGACCATGACAATGTGCCTGATCCATTGTTCAACAAGACTGTATTGGCTGCACCTTGAACAGATGGAAAAGATGTTGTTATATTATTAATCTTTGTAATGTTGCCTGTGCTACTAACAGCAAATTGACTTGAGCTTCCGGCAGCAAGACCTCCTGTCATGGTGCCAGTGCCTGTGGTTGAAATGTTTTGTGTAAACGTAGGGTTGATTTTTGAACCTGCAATGGCAGCCGTTGCATTTACATCTGCATCGACAATGGAAAGATCGGTAATATCAGCAGATGTAACAGAAAAACTGTTTTTACCAGTACCGCCATTTGTTACAGGTAATATGCCGGTAACATCCGTCGTGCTCGCGAGATTAACAGTGCTCCACGTCGGTGCTACTGCTCCGGTTGATTTTAAAAAGCCAGCAGTGCCAGCGAGTCTGCTTGGTGTGCCGGTAGTGCCACCAAAAATAATATCACCTTGTGCCGTCATGGGATTGGTAAATCCGCTGGGCAAGGAAGTAAGTTGTGAACCATCGAGGGCAGGAAGTTTTCCATTGGCATCCAACTGAACAATTTTGTTCGCTGTAGTACCAACATCAACACTGATAGTACCCGTTGTAGTAATGGGGCCTCCCTTCAGACCTGTGCCTGTAGCGATATTGGTTACTGTTCCACTGGAAGTTGTAAGTGTTTGAAATTTCCACGAGGAGGATGAGGTATCATAAATCAGCAATTGTACTCCGCCAGTTGAAGGCAATGCAGGCAGAGCTTTGCTATTTAAACCGCTAACGGTTATGGCTCCGTTGACATTTGTAATATCCTGACTAAGCGTGGTGGCAACCCATTTGGAGCCGTCCCACATTAAAAACTGGTTGGCTGCGGGACTGGCAGCAAGAGGGACAGTACTCACGGTTGTTGCGTTATTCTGAAGCAATAAATTATTTCCCGAAAGTGACAGGGTATAATTTGTACTGCTTCCTGATCCACTTCCCAGTGCAGTCCAGCTGCTTCCGGAGTTGAAATAAATTTTGCTGTCTGTGCTGTTGTAAACGATCATTCCTGCTTCACCGAAACTTCCGGTAACGTTACTCACAATGGGGAGAATCAATCCCTGGCTGCCATTACCTTTCAGATATAGTACAGCATTAGATTTTAATTGACTGTCTCCGATGGAAAGAGTTTGTTGCGCATTTACAAAAAACACAGTGTGCAGAAGTAGAAAAGCAAGAATAACCAATTTAGGATGGTTGGGTAGTTTCATCTTAGGTTGGGGTAGTTAAATTCCTACTAATATCGGTGTTTGTTTTTGTTAATCGATAAAGTGTTACTATTTGATGTTGATTTATTTTGCATAGGGTCCCAAATATTTTTTAAGGGCTGTTATTTCTGCCTTCAGATCTTCCATTCTCCTGGCATAGTTTCGATGCACTGGTGTTTCTGTTAAAGGCTCAATACATCTGATTTTCAATATCTTATATGATTATCTGTCTTACTATGGGCTATTATCTATACCTTTAGGTATGTCGCAAAGCCTGAATCTTATAAAAGAAACATTGGAGCATTTTAATGAAGGGGCAAAATCCGTCAGAGCTTATACGGATGATACAATGTACATTATCACTCGTGTTGATAACTCCAATGAGTTTTGGGTGGCGACGGAAGAACCAGGTTTTGCAAAGGTTAAAACTGATTCGCTGGCGCCATACTTTACAGCAGTGTTTGGTATAGAGGCAAAGTATTAATGTGTACTTTAATCTGATCTATGGAGCAAGCATATCCAAAGTTTTATTTGTACAAGCGTATTGTTCAAGCAAAGTTGTACATGGATTCTAATTTTGCCGAAAAGGCCGATCTCAACAACATTGCTGATGAAGCTTATTTCTCAAAGTTTCATTTTATAAGATTGTTTAAAAAGATTTATGGCAAGACGCCGCATCAGTACCTCATACAAGTGAGAATAGAAAAAGCTAAAGAACTTTTGCAAAAAGGAATTTCAATAACCGAAGTATGTTCAAGCATAGGTTTTGAAAGTGTAAGTACATTTGCCGGTCTGTTTAAACGCAATGTTAAAGTAACGCCCTCCACATATCAGTTAGAATATCAGCTTCGCCAGGAGCAAATAAAAAACACACCGTTAAAATTTATTCCTAATTGTTTTGCTGAACAAAAAGGCTGGACGAAGAATAGCAATTTTGAAGAAGTAAGTTGATCTGGTTTAGCACATCTTTGCCAGACATCAATCAAAAATTATGATCACAAAAATGAATCATGTGAGCGTGTTTGTTCTCAACCAGGAAAGTGCGCACGAGTTTTATGTAAACAAGTTAGGTTTTAAAGTACATACTGATGCACCTATGGGGCCGGGCATGCGTTGGCTCACCGTGTGTCCGCCTGAGCAACCCGATCTTCAGATTGTGTTGATGCCTATTGAAAAAGGCATGATGTTTAAAGGAGACTCTGCAAAACAAATGAGAGATCTTGTAAGCAAAGGAACTTTTGGCTTTGGCGTTTTTGAATGCAATGATCTTCAGGCTACTTATGAAGAGCTAAAATCAAAAGGAGTTGTCTTTAAGAAACCACCTACCAAAGAGTTTTATGGTTATGAAGCTTTGTTTGCTGATGACTCAGGAAACTGGTTTTCACTTGGGCAAAAAGGAAGTAACTGATTTTATAACAACACATCTTCAACTTCCATCATCAACAATGTTTGATCGAGAATTTCAGCGAGTGCGTTAAGCTCATTATACGTGAGAGCAAACATGAGGCAGTAATCTCGTGTTGGTAAATAAATGCTTCGGTCATCGTGATTGGTTACATCGCATGATGACATGATGGCATCTGTAATATACTGCAGAAAATCGTGGATCTGTTCTCTGTTTAATAAGATTGACACGTTACCAAAGTTTACATGCACAGCACCTTGGCATGTGCATTTCCTGGCAAAGCCAAAATTGTTTTGATGATAAATGTTGTCGGAGCAATTCATACGATGTGTTAAGACTTAAAGGTTACATTGTAAAGGCTCCTGCCGTCAGCCAACAATTTCTGACAAGCAGGGCCTTCTTAATATTTACAGGTTGTCATCTGTTACAATGCGTTGTTGAGATCCGACAAACAACATGCTGATGACTATGAAGAATAATATTTTTGTTTTCACGGACTGCTATAATTAGTTGCAACAAAAGTATAGTTAGCAGCAAGTCTCGTCAATCGCCTGTAAGTGTCATTTTTGTGTACCCTGAAGAGGGTAGCATGATTCGCTTCTAAAGGTTAGTGTAGTTGATATTAAAATCAAAGTGGCATGTTATTGTTCTTAACCATCAATCTCAACTTTCGCTGGCAATAGATTGACAAAATGTTCGGATTAGTGTTTTGCCAATGGCAGGAAAGTTCTTGCAATACGATTGTAAAAATGCTTACCTTAAAAGTGGTCGATAAAAATCTAATGAATGATTATGAAAAAGTTTATTTTACTCATCCTGATCAGCTTCATCATAAATTTAAAATCGTTTGCTCAAACAACAATTGTGCGCGACAAAGAGATAGAGCAGATGGTGAAGGAAGTTCAGGCTGACTCGCTTCAATCGTATATCAAAACATTGGTATCGTTTGGTACACGAAATACATTGAGCACGCAGAAAGATAAAACGAAAGGTATAGGTGCAGCCAAGCGTTGGGTGTTGAAAAAATTCAATGAGTTTGCTAAACAAAGCGGAGGCAGGCTTACAGCTTTTATTGATGATGCTCCATACAAAGCAGATGGCAAGCGAGTGAACAGAGATATTACGTTGGGAAATGTTGTGGCTACATTAAAAGGAACTGATGCAAATGATAATCGCATATTTCTGATCAGCGGTCATCTTGATAACATGCGAACAAATGTGATGGACAGTACACTCGAGGCACCAGGGGCAAATGATGATGGAAGTGGCTCAGCGGCTGTTATAGAATGTGCACGTATTATGAGCAAGCATCGCTTTCCGGCAACTATCATTTTTGTTACAGTGAGTGGTGAAGAACAAGGCTTGCTGGGGGCAGCATACATGGCAGCGAAAGCAAAAAAAGAAAACTGGAATATTGAAGCTGTTCTTAATAATGATATTATGGGCAGCAACAATAGCAATGAAACAAATATTATTGACAATACGCGCATTCGTGTTTTCAGTGAAGGTCTTCCTGCATTTGAAACGGAAAAGAATGCAAAACAAATAAGACAATTTGGATTAGAGAACGATGGTCGCTCAAGACAACTTGCACGCTATGTGAAAGAAACAGGCGAACGCTA
>DATCRE010000039.1:0-3392 GCA_036569145.1 Cyclobacteriaceae bacterium | reverse complement strand
CCTCACCAGTATAGGTACACTCTTTGCCTTTGCTCTTGTTTGTGGCGGCGTAATGATGCTACCTGCCAATGATGATACTGTAGTGAAGACAACGCGTTTTAAGTTGCCGTATGTTAACGGGAGATTTATTGTGCCGGTGATTGTAATTGTTTTTATGATTGGCTTCCGCGAAAGACTGGGCAGTGCTATTATGAATCTGGGTGACGAATCTCACCAGGAAATTTTGTTCCTCATTTTCCTTTTGGCTTCTATTAGTATTGCTGTATTCTCATTCATAAAAAAACTTTCGCTCATACCGGTACTCGGCATGCTCTGCTGTTTATACCTGATGATCGAAATACCAACCCGTAGCTGGCTTGTATTTTTTGGATGGATGACTTTTGGCCTGGTTATCTATTTTAGCTATGGCTATTGGAAGAGTAAATTAGCAAAGCCCTGAGTTTATTATTATATTCGGTATACCTATAAAAGTTTTTACGTGAGCATTCACCTGGATAAGCTTAACATTGAAGAAGGAACCTTAAAAAGGATTCTTGATTTTTTACCCTATCCTTTTCTGGTATCTGAACTCCGTCATAAAGCAAGGTATACTGTATTTGTAAACGAACAATTTTTACATGAGATAGGCTATTCGTGTGATGATATTCTAACCAATGAAGATTGGTTTCGTGTGGCTTATCCAGATCCTGCATATCGCCAGGAAGTTAAAGATGAATGGACGAGCCGTTCACTGGCAGCTCAGAAAAATAATGAAGACTCTGTTGTACTGCGGGCACTAATAAGAACCAAACGCAATGGCGATCGTTGGTATGAAGTAAAGTCATCCGTATCCGGAAGTTTTCACCTGGTAGCTTTTATTGATATTCATGATGTGTTAACACGAGATGCCGAGTTGCAGCGTGCTAATCAGAATAAAGATAAAATTCTTTCTGTATTGGGACATGACCTACGCGGCCCACTCAGAAATCTTCATGCGCTTTCTTCACTCATGCTTGCGGGCAAAATTTCTAAAGAAGAATTTTCAACTACCGTAAAAGACGTGAATGAGAAAGCTTTTCTCTCCATGGAATTTTTAGACACCACTCTAATCTGGACGAAATCAAACTTTGACCGGATCAGCATTAATGTGGAGAAAGTTAAAGTGCGTAACCTCGTTGAAAAAATTCTTCCTCTCTATAAAAGTCTTTACGATGCCAAGCAGATAACGGTGTCTCTTAATATTCCTGCTTCAACTTTTATTCATAGTGATGTGGAGATTTTAACCGTAGTGATTCGAAATCTTATCTCTAATGCCATCAAGTTCACTGAAGAAAAAGGTTCTATAAAAATTCAGTCAGAGCAAGCTAACGGATACTTTACCATTGATGTAATTGACACAGGCATTGGTATGGATAAAGATACCATAGACAAGATTATTGAAAATCATTACTCTGCTGCCAAAGGCACACAAGAAGAAGTTGGTCTTGGTATGGGATTGAAACTTTGCAAAGAACTACTTCATCTTGTCAACGGTGCCCTCGAAATTGAAAGCACACTGAACGTTGGCACTACCATGAAGATCAGACTCAAGAATAATCAGGAAGATTATTAATTCTTTTTTCTCAAGACAGAATTACTCCACGGTGGTGTTGTTTATGTGACTACAGGATCAAATTAATAATACATACCTGCACATTGTCGACAGTCATTAACATTAGTCTTTAATGGCTTTGAAGTTTTCCCAGCGGAATCTACATTTGAAATAGCTCAACAACATTAATCAATGCCAAAGAAAGTTCTTATCACCCGCATCATACCAACACTTGCTTATAATCTCTTAACAAAAGCTGGCTTTGATGTAACTGTTTGGGATGGTGACGGCCCAATGACCCAACCTCAATTAATTGAACGCGCTAAGAATGTTAATGCATTATTATCATTAGGAGCCGATAAACTTGACGAACATTTTTTCAATGAATGCAGTCACCTGGACATTGTTGCCCAATTTGCTGTTGGGTATGATAACATTGATATAGCAGCTGCAACACGAAGAAAAATTCCTGTAGGCAACACACCCGATGTATTGAGCGATGCTACAGCCGACATTGCTTTTGGGTTGATGATTGCAACGTCGCGTAAAATGTTTCATCACCATAAGCGAATAGAGTTAGGCGAATGGAGACATTTTCAGCCGCTCAAAGATCTTGGCATAGAACTTACACGAAAAACCCTTGGCATTTTTGGTATGGGTCGCATCGGGATGGTAATGGCACAACGATGCAAAGGTGCTTACAACATGGATGTCATCTATCACAACAGAACCCGCAATGAAGAAGCTGAAAAAAACTTAAATGCCAGGTGGGTAACGTTCGATGAACTCCTTCAACAAAGTGATGTGCTTTCTGTTCACAGCGTACTCAGCAATGAAACAAAAGGCATCTTTAATAAAAATGCATTTAGCAAGATGAAGAAGAATGCTATCTTCATCAACACATCACGTGGTGGCGTTCATAACGAGCATGATCTTACTGATGCTTTGCAAAACGGAACAATCTGGGGTGCTGGTCTGGATGTAACAAATCCGGAGCCCATGCTGAGAACAAACATTCTGTTAAACATGCCCAACGTTTCAATTCTTCCTCACATTGGTTCTGCAACTGTGGAAGCAAGAGATGGCATGGCCAGGTTAGCAGCAGAAAATATTATTGAGTTCTACGCAACCGGCAACGTGCCTCACTGCGTTAACAGAGAAGTGTTAAAGAAAAAATAAATTAGAATTTTCCTATCACCCTGTTCCATGAAAACTGAACTAACGCTTAAAGTAGATAGAGACACACTTCAAAGAGCTAAAGATTATGCAGGCAAAACGTCCGAAAGTCTTTCTTAAATGGTTGAGGATTTTCTAAAAGATTTTACAAATAAAAAGTTTCATTACTCTGTTGTGGATGCGTCAAAAGGATTACTCAAAAAGAAATTGGTGTCGTTGAATAATATTCGTGCTCATCACTACAAAGATAAATTTGGCGTTTAGGTATCAGATAAATTTTCATTAATCATCCATGCAGAAAGTTATGAAAGAACTTGAAAGTTATATCTCACAATTCTTCGGATTGAAAGGCGATGATCTTTTATGCATAACACCATTTTTTAAACAAACTATTTTTAGGAAAGGTGAATACTATCTCAAGCCCGGAGAAATTTGTAACTCCTTAAGCTTTCAAACTTCAGGCTATGCCAGATTTTATCTTGACGATGGTGAAAAAGAAATCACACAATGGATTTCATCGAAGAGTGGATTTATAACTGATCTTAACGGGATTATTTTTAAACGACCTTCAAAAGTTTATATCCAGGCGCTGACAGATTGTAATCTCTACACCATTAGCCATCACGATTATGCAAACATTGGCAAT
>DATCRE010000038.1:0-7282 GCA_036569145.1 Cyclobacteriaceae bacterium | reverse complement strand
CTGGCTCGCCTTACAACGCCTCGTATAACGGCATTCAACCCAGGGCAATCACCTCCGCCGGTTAGTATCAGTATCTTTTTATTTTTTTCCATAATCAACTGTTATATAAATCATTATCAAAACCTTAATAAGTTTAAGATCATAACTATAGATTGAATTTAACACTAAAGACTCACAGTTTAACATGAAGTTAATTTGATTAATCAATAGCCAGAACCTTCATTCAATTTCCTTAATAATTAAAAACCTTTATGTTACTTTTGTGCCCAACAAAGGAAAAATCATAAAAAACATGACCGTAGACGAAAAGCTCAAATACAAGGTGAAAGACATGTCCCTGGCTGCATGGGGACGCAAGGAAATTAAATTAGCTGAAGCAGAAATGCCAGGCTTAATGGCAACCCGCGAAGAGTTTGGCAAAATAAAGCCATTGAAAGGTGCTCGCATTGCTGGTTGCTTACACATGACTATTCAAACGGCTGTGTTGATTGAAACCCTTGTTGAACTTGGTGCAGAAGTATCATGGTCTTCATGTAATATCTTTTCAACACAAGATCACGCCGCTGCTGCTATTGCTGCCGCTGGCATTCCGGTCTTTGCCTGGAAAGGCATGAATGCTGAAGAGTTTGACTGGTGTATCGAACAAACACTTTACGCTTTCAAAGATGGCAAACCTTTAAATATGATTCTTGATGATGGTGGTGATTTAACCAACATGGTTCTTGATCGTAATCCTGAACTTGTTGCAGGCATCAAAGGTATCTCTGAAGAAACTACAACCGGAGTTCATCGCCTGATTGAAC
This sequence comes from Cyclobacteriaceae bacterium, assembly GCA_036569145.1. Lineage (GTDB taxonomy): Bacteria > Bacteroidota > Bacteroidia > Cytophagales > Cyclobacteriaceae > DATCRE01. The sequence goes on along the minus strand of DATCRE010000038.1, from coordinate 6,479 downwards.
GCATGCACAATGGTAAACTTCCCCTTCCTGCCATTAACATCAACGACTCTGTAACAAAATCAAAATTCGATAATAAGTACGGCTGTAAAGAATCATTAGTAGATGCTATTCGTCGTGCTACCGATGTAATGATGGCTGGTAAAGTAGCTGTTGTTGCTGGCTATGGTGATGTGGGTAAAGGTTCTGCAGCATCACTTCGTGGAGCAGGTGCCCGTGTTATTGTTACTGAAATTGATCCGATCTGTGCATTGCAGGCTGCCATGGATGGCTATGCTGTGAAGAAAATGGACGATGCTGTTAAAGATGCAGATATTATCGTTACTGCTACAGGTAACTTCGGCATTGTATTAGGCCGCCATTTCGAATCTATGAAAGACAAAGCCATTGTTTGTAACATTGGTCACTTCGACAATGAAATTGATGTTGCCTGGTTAAATAAAAACGCCAGTAAAGATGAAGTAAAACCTCAGGTTGATCTTTATACATTAAAGAACGGTCGCCAGGTTATCTTGTTAGCAGAAGGCCGTTTGGTTAACTTAGGTTGCGCTACAGGTCACCCCTCTTTTGTAATGTCAAATTCATTTACGAACCAGACATTAGCCCAACTTGAACTTTGGACAAATACAGATAAGTATGAAAATAAGGTTTATATGTTACCTAAACACCTTGATGAGAAAGTAGCTCGTTTGCATCTAAAGAAAATTGGTGTTGAACTTGAAGAGCTTACTGCCGATCAGGCTAAATATATTGGTGTGGAAGTAAAAGGCCCATTCAAGCCGGATTACTACCGCTATTAAGCCATTATAATCCACATATCGAAAACCCCGGTAATCCGGGGTTTTTCATTTGCACTATTCTCTTTTTCATAATCTATTTACATTTGCAAAAATTTTAATCTAGCATGAAGTTTAGTCTGGTAAGTTTTTTAGTAGTCTTTATTCTACATGGGAATTCAATTCCACAGTCCCAGGATGGTAATATCGAATTTGTTTGCTTCAGAAAACAATCAGCAGCTAAACAATGTCATTATAATTTTAAAGTAGACGGTGCCAAATATCGCTATGTTGACATCGGTTGCAGGTTTGCCAAAAAAGAAGATGTTATCGAAAAAGTAAAAGACGGTAGCTTGGGTCTGGCACGGGATTGGAAGGTTGAATGCGGTGAAGTAAAAGAAAAACCGGCCAACTCAGTAGATTAAAATATTAAAACTGATAACATTTACAGTCCTTTTAAGTTATCATCCTTGTTTACTACAATCAAAACAATTTAATACTATATGAAAAAAGTAATTTTTTTATCGCTTGTCATTTTAGCCATTAGTTCTGTAAGCTTTGCTCAAAATTCAAAGTCATTTTACAGATCATCGTATGAGAGCAGAAACAGTGGTTCATGGAGTAGTGATCATAGCATTTTAAGTCTTGGCTATGGTTTCGCTAATCAATTTTATCCTGGAGGCCCTTATGGAAACAGATTTTCTCTCGGACCTGTATACGTAAAGTATGAGCACGGCTTCTTACGCGATGAAGTTGGTTTAGGTGGAAATATTGCTCTGGCTCATGCTTGGGTAAAGGCCCCTAATGACGTAAAGTATAATGTAACAGCTTTTAGCATTGCAGTATTAGGTTACTACCACTTTAACAAACTTATACCTGTAGAAGATTTAGACGTTTACGCAGGTCTTGGATTATCGTTCTGGTCACGCTCTGGTGATACTAATGTTTATTATAACTATTCAGATTCAAATGTATATCCAGTGGCTAAAGTTGGAGCGCGTTATTATGTAAAACCTAACTTTGGTTTCTATGGCGAAGTAGGTTACGATCAAATGAGCTCTTTGAATCTTGGTGTTACTTTCAGATTCTAAGTCAGAAAAAAAGTTTAATATAGGAAGGGCTGTTTCATTTTATGAGACAGCCTTTTTATTTGAAGTTAAGTTGTCGTTCCTGCCGCAAAGATTTAGAAGCTCTCGCGTCTCACAGCGACAATTCTATAAATACGAATACAATGCATTGGCTATTGAAAAGCGGCGAAGGATCATTATTTTTGCACCTCACTCATGAAAAAAGTTGCTTTTTATACGCTCGGCTGCAAGCTCAATTACTCAGAGACATCCACCATTTCAAGGATGTTTGAGCAAAAGGGCTATAAAAAAGTTGATTTTACAGACACCCCAGACATTTTTATTATCAATACATGCTCAGTAACTGAGAATGCAGATAAGAAATGTCATAAAATTGTAAGAGAAGCCCGTGGCATTTCACCTGAAGCTTATGTTGCCATAATAGGCTGCTATGCACAATTAAAACCCCAGGAAATAGCTGAAATACCCGGTGTCGATGCTGTCTTAGGCGCCTCAGAAAAATTCAGACTTGTTGAATTACTGGATGGTTTCGTTCGTAAACCAATAGCTCAAGTATTTTCATCAGATATAGAAAAGGCAAATACATTTAATACCTCCTACTCTATTCACGATAGAACCCGAACCTTCTTAAAGGTACAAGATGGATGTGATTACTCATGTTCGTTCTGTACAATTCCATTAGCCAGGGGTAACAGTCGAAGCGATAGCATCGAAAACATTATCAAGACCGCAAAAGAGATTGCCGCTACTGAAGTACGGGAAATAGTATTGACTGGTGTTAATACAGGCGACTTTGGAATACAAAACGGCATTCGCGTAGAAAGATTTATTGATCTTGTTAAAGCTCTGGACAATGTTGAAGGTATTGACAGATTGCGAATTTCATCTATTGAACCTAATCTTCTTTCGGACGAGATAATTGAATTTGTTGCAAGTTCTAAGAGGTTTGTGCCCCACTTTCACATACCACTTCAATCAGGTTCTAATAAGATTCTCAAATTAATGCGTAGACGTTATCAGCGGGAATTATATACTGAACGTGTGAATAAGATAAAATCTCTTATGCCACATTGCTGTATTGGTGTTGACGTTATTGTTGGTTTTCCTGGCGAGACCAAGGAAGATTTTCTAGAGACATATCAGTTTTTGAATGAATTAGATATATCGTATCTCCATGTATTTACTTACTCTGAACGCGAAAATACATTAGCCGCTACGCTTAAGGATTCTGTTAGTTCGAAAGAAAGAGCTGAGCGATCTAAAATGCTTCATATTCTTTCTGACAAAAAAAGAAGAAAGTTCTATGAAGATAATTTAAACACTAAAGCTTCAGTGCTTTTTGAAAATGACATCGAAAATGGTATGATGCACGGTTTTACTGAAAACTATATTCGTGTAACCGCTAAATATGACCCTATTCTTATTAACGAGATTAAAAGAATAAAACTCAATTCAATCAATTCAGCAGGTCTTGTTGAGGTTGAAGAGGTTAGTTCAGAAGCTCTTGCCCATTAAATTTCCTGTACTATCAAAATGTAGTTGTATAGGTATTGATGATTTTTCAATCAAAAATTATCTTTTCTACTTAAAAACATTGTTTTTACACTTCTCATCCTGCTTGATTATCAGCCGTAAGAATTAGTCCTGAAATTAAGGAAATCAAAAGCTGTATATCAGCTTCTTAAAAGAAATAACCACCTGTATTACAATACAATAACTAGTCAATTGAACCCATTTAGATGAACCAGAACTGAGTATAAATCAGTATTGAAAGCATTCATAAAACCGAGTAAGAACGTAGATTTTTTATGTACAAATCAATCTCATCGTCTTACAAAATCTAAATCTTAGGCATCGTTCTTACATCCCTACGTTTCCAATTAACTGCGTAAAACGCAGGTTATCTCTACCTGCTACCTTTGAACTATCAAACAAGGCAAAGGATAAAAAAGATACTCTCATGAAAAAACTATTAATTATCGCCGTAGCAGCATTAGTAATGTTAATAGCTATGTCATCGTGTAGCAGTTTTGATCAGTGCCCAACATACACGAACAGCTCTTTAAGGCAGTATGGGCCAAAATACACTTATGTGAATGCAAAGGCGAACAAAAAAGTAAAGAAAACTAAGATTTGGTAAGAAGGGGAGCCGGAAGGGGATTTTGAGTAGTGCAGACTTATATGTGGGATGGTCCTCTTCCTTTTTTTCAAGTGAAAATAAACCATAAACTATAATCCTATGAAAAAGTTACTTGTAGTTTCTGCCGCTGTTGTATCAATGATTATAATTCTTTCATCATGCAGTCATGATACATGCCCCACATATTCAAATAGCTCATTAAAGTCGTATGGCCCTAAGTATACATACGCGCATGTACACACCAACACAAGCAAAAAGGCCAAGAAAAATAAAGTCTGGTAATCGGCGAGGCTTTCCTAAAAGTAATTCAGAGTTGAATTAAACCATCAACAATTTCCAGTCGTCTATCAGCCATTTTGGCCAGATCCTGGTTGTGTGTTACAATGATAAAGGTTTGATCAAGTTCTTTTCGTAATTGAAAAAAAAGACTGTGTAATTCGATCGCATTTTTTGAATCCAGGTTTCCACTTGGTTCATCCGCTAGTAGCAATAATGGTTCGTTTACTAGCGCTCGTGCCACGGCTGCACGCTGCTGTTCTCCACCAGAAAGTTCAGAAGGCTTGTGTTCAAGTCTGCCTGACAAGCCAAGCATTTCAAGTAAGGTATTAGCTCGTTGTCTGATTTTCTTTTCATCTCCACCTTGAATCAATCCGGGGATCATCACATTCTCTAATGCTGAAAATTCAGGAAGCAGATTATGAAACTGAAAAACAAATCCAATTGATTTATTTCGAAAAGCAGATAGCGATTTTGAACTTTGCATAAAAACATCCTGATCCTGAATAAACAATTTGCCTTTATCTGGGTTATCCAACGTTCCAAGAATGTGAAGTAAGGTGCTCTTACCTGCTCCAGATGCACCAACAATGGCTACAATTTCACCTTTTTGGATTTCGAGATCGATTCCCTTCAGAACATTTAACTTATTATAGGTTTTTTCAATTCCTGAAGCTTTTAATAAAGCCATATATCATAGTTTTCTTGAAATAAACCATTAAATAAACTAGTTTCGCTCCAAAACAAAAAATAGATATTTTTTAATCGATCTAACGCAAGGAGAAGTCGATTTAAAGCAAACCAATTTCCTATGAACATCCACGAATATCAGGGCAAAGAGATTTTAAAGAAGTATGGTGTGGCTATTCAGCGCGGTATCGTTGCTGACACACCTGATGGTGCAATCGCTGCGGCTAAAGAGCTTCAAGCCGAAACCGGAACAAAATGGTTTGTTGTTAAATCTCAAATTCATGCTGGTGGTCGCGGTAAGGGCACAGTTAAAGAAACAGGGTCAAGAGGTGTTGTATTAGCTAAAAGTCTGGCCGAAGTTCCTGAAAAAGTAAAAGCTATTTTAGGAGGTGTTTTGGTGACCCACCAAACCGGTCCCGAAGGTAAGAAAGTAAATAAAGTACTTATTGCTGAAGATGTCTATTATCCAGGCGAGTCTGAGCCAAAAGAATACTACATGAGTATTTTACTTGATCGCTCAACTGGCTCTCCAGTAATTATGGCCTCTACTGAGGGAGGTATGAATATAGAAGAGGTAGCTGAAACTCATCCTGAAAAAATTATCAAGGAATGGATTGACCCTACTATTGGACTTCAAGCTTTTCAAGCACGCAAAATCGCTTTTTCTTTAGGATGGGAAGGTAACGCTTTTAAAGAAGGTGTTAAGTTTATCCATTCTCTGTATAATGCCTATCTAGGTCTCGATGCATCTATGTTCGAGATTAATCCTTTACTTAAAACATCAGACAATAAAATTTTGGCAGTTGATGCTAAAGTGAATCTTGATGACAATGCTCTCTACAGACATAAAGACCTTGCAGAACTCCGGGATATCACCGAAGAAGATCCTTTAGAAGTTGAAGCTGGTGCAGCTGGTTTGAACTATGTGAAGCTTGATGGCAATGTTGGTTGCATGGTTAATGGAGCTGGTCTGGCGATGGCAACTATGGACATTATCAAAATTTCTGGTGGTGAACCTGCCAACTTCCTTGATGTTGGTGGTGGAGCAAATGCCGAGACTGTAGAAGCAGGTTTTAGGATTATTTTAAAAGACCCCAATGTTAAGGCTATTCTTATCAATATCTTCGGTGGTATTGTTCGTTGTGACCGTGTAGCAAATGGTGTTGTTGAAGCATACAAAAAGATAGGTAATATTCGTGTCCCTATCATTGTTCGCTTGCAAGGCACAAATGCCGAAGAGGGTGCTAAAATTATTGAACAATCTGGCTTGAAAGTATCTTCAGCCATTGTATTGAAAGATGCTGCTCAAAAGGTGAAAGAAGTCCTAGCCTAATAACCAGATTTCATAAGCTTTATAGGATTTTGTATATTTGATAAATTACTCTCATCCAAATAGCCGTTAGATGAATAGACTATTGGTATTTACATTTTCGCTTATCACAATTCCGTTTATTCTGGATGCACAGAGTTTCTATGCTATTCGTAGAGACAGATCTCTAATCTTCACTGCTG
>DATCRE010000037.1:0-5000 GCA_036569145.1 Cyclobacteriaceae bacterium | reverse complement strand
CTTTCGTGATCTGGCAACAAATGGTGTTGATAAACCTGTGTTGAATGTATTTCGAATGTTTGGTATGATGAAAGGCAAACGAGTAGCGACAGAAGGAACCCGAATGTATGCTCTTGACAATATACTCACCTCCAGCATAAGACAACAAACCGACATTGGTAGTCTTGCTTCAAAAGATGAGCATAGCGCAGCCGTTATGATCTGGAATTATCATGACGAAGATAAACAAGCGCCCGCCGAACAAATTCAAGTAACACTAAACGGATTACCTTCTGGCTCAGTAAAAATCACGCACTATCGGATTGATAATGAACACAGCAACTCATACGAAGTGTGGAAGAAAATGGGCTCACCACAAAATCCTACAGCAGAACAGATTGCTACTCTTGAAAAAGCAGGTCAGCTGCAAACAGTAGAGGAGCCTGTAACGAAAAAAGTCAAGGCAAATAATATTGTCATGAATATCAGTTTACCCAGGCAGGGCGTATCGTTCTTGAAGATAGATTGGTAAAACTATTAATCAATAAAACAATGATCAGACATTATACAATGCCATTCAGTACAATAGTTATGATCATGGCAATGCTTTCTTCTTGTGGGAAGAAATTCACACCATTACATTTTACAGTTACTAATCTGTTAAGCATTGATCGTAAGTCAGAAACGATTAGTATACCCATTAGTAAAATATCTTCATCTGGAGAAAAAATTGAATGTGAAAATTTACAAATCAAAGATGGTGACAAAATATTGGTAACACAGCTTGTTGATAATGATCTGGATGGCAGTATAGATGAATTACTTTTTCAAACAGACATAAAGGGCAACAAGGAAAAGAATTTTACTATTGAATTAACTGAGAAAGAAGCGAGTCAATTATCTGCCAATAACATAACAACCTACTCGCGCTTTGTGCCTGAACGCATTGACGATTATGCATGGGAGAATGACCGTGTGGCGTTTAGAACGTATGGTCCCAAAGCTCAACAGATAACTGAATCAGGGCAGCCTGGAGGAACGCTCACCAGTGGCATGGACTGCTGGTTGAAGCGCGTTAACTATTCAGTGATTGATAAGTGGTATAAAAAAAATGTTGACTCTGCTGGCTACTATCATGTAGATCATGGCGAAGGTTATGATCCTTATCACGTTGGTAACAGCAGAGGTTGCGGTGGCATTGGCATTTGGAATAATGATTCATTGTACGTCTCCAAAAATTTCACACACTATAAAACTATTGCCACAGGACCCATCAGAACAATTTTTGAGCTAACCTATGCTCCCTGGCAAGCCAATCGCCTGATGATAAACGAAAAGAAAATAATCAGCCTTGATCTGGGCAGTAACCTTAGCCGTTACGAAATAACAACAACAGATAGTCAGACTTTGCCCGACATCGCCATAGGTATTACACTTCATGATAAAACAGGTGAAGTAAAACTGGATTCAGCTCTTGGCTATTTTCGCTATTGGGAATTGATTGATAATACTGCTCTCGGAACAGGAATAGTGATTGATCCCGCTACAGTTTTGTCAGCAAAAGATCGTCGTGTTGATGTGGAAGACCAAAGCCACGTATTGATCATAACTAAGTCACAACAGAATAAAGTAATCTACTATGCCGGATTTGGCTGGGTAAAGAGTGGACAGTTTACGTCACAAAAGGAATGGGATGAGTACCTTGAAAATTTTTCAAAAAGATTGTCCTCACCATTAATTGTAAAATATCTATAGATGAAATAAATTGTTAGATGACGAGCCTTGTGTTTTTGAAGGGAAGATGAAACGCTTGATTGTCGCGGGATGGTTAAAAGTAACGTTATCGGCATGTTTGCGAAGATGAGAACGACGACAATTGTACTAGTGCTTTTATTGGTATGCTGCAAATTATCGGCTCAGTACACCAACCTGAAATTCGAAAACTTATCAACGATTGATGGATTGTCCAGCAGTTCATGTGTTGACATTTTTGAAGACAGTGAAGGCTTTATCTGGTTTGGTACAATCGACGGCTTGAACCGATACGATGGATATACTTTCAAAGTATACCGCGCCGTTATCAATGATCCTTATTCCATCAGCAGTAATCGTATCACCTCTATAACAGAAGATAACAATGGAAGACTTTGGGTAAGCACTGGCAAAGGGCTAAATGTTTTTGACAAGGACTCTGAGAAATTTTACAGGATTAATCATAATGCACAGAATCCAAATTCACTCAGCAACGATCTTATTTACGGGACACTTTTTGACAAGAAGAAAAATGTATTATGGATAACAACGAAAGATGGTGTAAACAAAATTGAATTAGCTAACATCAATATTTCAAAACCAGAGACACTGCGCTTCACGCATTACAAAAATCAAATAGACAATTCGAAATCTCTTGACACCAATGAGGCGACCACTATTCTTATGGATAACAGCGGCGTGATTTGGGTTGCTACATCCCGAAACAGTCTCAGCTTTTATAATCCAACTACTGATAAGTTTGAACAAGTAAGAATTCCCATTTCGAATGAATTTGAGTTAGATCATATTCCAAGGCTCATGCTCATTGACAGTGATGGTGATTTCTGGATTGGAAATAACCTTGCTGGCCTCATTTTTTGGGATAGAAAGAAGAATGATTTCTCCATCAAGAAATTAACCGATAAGCGTGTTCCTATTTTTCAAATCTACCAGGATAGAAAAGGAGTTATCTGGATAGCATCCGATGGTGATGGCTTATATTTTCTTGATAAGAATAAAGGCATAACCGATCATATTGTTCATAACCCTGCAAATCCATTTTCACTATCCAACAATCAGCCATCCAGAATTCTGGAAGACAGAAATGGTATTGTGTGGATTGGCACTTACAATACCGGAATAAATAAAATAGCTTTTTCAAAATCAGAGTTTGGTCACATCTATCACCAACCCGGCAATGCGAATAGTCTTAGTCATAAAATCGCTCAATCCGTTGTTGAAGATAAAGCAGGGAAAATATGGATTGGTACTGATGGTGGTGGATTGAATTTATATGATGAACAATCAAACTCGTTTACACACTTCAGAAATAATCCCAAAGATCCGAATTCAATTGGTGGTGATAAGATTGTGTACTTGTGCGTTGGACAAACAGGTTTGTGGATCTGCACATGGCAAGGTGGATTGAATAAATTAGATTTTAAAACAAAAAAAATAACACGTTACAAGCACAATGAAAAAGATCCATTTTCAATCAGGCAAAATAGTATATGGTGTGCCGTTGAAGATAGTCACCAGAGGTTGTGGGTAGGAACACAGGCAGCAGGTCTTAATTTATTCGATCCGGCTTCAGAGAAATTTTATCAATACACTAATGATCCTAATGACAATAAAAGCCTGCTTGATAATTTTATAGTATCGGTATTCATCGATTCAAAAGACCGGCTCTTCGTCGGAACGGCAACAGGTTTGAATGTCGCTAACCTCGATTCTCTTCAAACGCTGTTTCCTGATAAAATACAGTTTAAGAATTTCAAATCGCAAAGCCTTTACGGACATCGGATTAATTACATCACAGAAACTAAGAACGGAAATATCTGGGTTGGCTCTGATCTTGGATTGAACAAACTTGATGCAAAGCTTAATCTGCTAAGAACATACACAACCATTGATGGCTTGCCCAACAACCTGATAACAGGTATTAAAGAAGATGACATGGGCAATCTCTGGCTCACTACTAAAAGTGGTCTTTCACAACTTAATCCTGTTACCAACAAATTCAGAAACTACAACATTCATGATGGTATTCAGGGTATGGAGTTTCAAAGCAAATCCATTTTCAAAACTCACAATGGTAGAATCATAGTAGGAGGCATCAACGGCTTTAATATTTTTGATCCGAAAAAAATTCTGGCCGACACCCTTTCTCCACGTTTATTGTTAACTGACTTCAGCATTTTCAATCGGTCTGTTAAAGCAAACGATACCATTAACGGACGTGTTATTTTAGATCAATCCATTTTAAAAACCAATGCCATAACACTACGATACAATGAAGCACACATATCATTTGAATACCTGGCGTTGAACTACAGCAATCCTGAAAAATTTCAATACGCCTATCGCATGGAAGGTTTAGATAAAGATTGGAATTATGTCGGCTCTACCAGGAAGGCGAGCTATTCCAATCTTGCGCCAGGCGATTATAAATTTGAAGTGATGTCATCGTATGATGGATCGTGGAATAGTAATAGAAAGTTGTCATTGGTAATAAATGTACTTCCGCCACCATGGAAAACATGGTGGGCTTATGTTCTGTATGCGCTCCTCATTAGCGCACTTCTCTATATAGGACTTCAATATTATACACAACGGGTTCGCGAAGAAAAAGAGCATGAGCTTGATCAAATGAAACTGATGTTCTTCATCAATGTATCGCATGAATTCCGAACACCACTTACGTTGATTTTAAATCCGATTGAAAAGATATTATCTGCATATACAAACCCGGAAGAAGTAAAAACGTCGGCGCTTACTATACAACGTAGCGCTAGAAAACTATTGAACCTTGTTAACCAGCTTCTTGATTTCCGGAAAACAGATTTAGGCAAAGCGCCACTTGAAACTGTTGAAGCGGACATTGTGTCATTTAGCAGAGATATATTTCTTCTTTTCTCAGATCTTGCTGAAGTAAAAAAAATAGAGTTTCGTTTCGAGAGTTCTGTTGAGTCATTGATCTCATGGTTCGATCCTGATAAGCTCGAAAAAATTCTGACCAACCTGCTTTCCAACTCCATTAAATTCACAGAGGTGGGAGGCAAGATAACATTGTCAATTGCAAAAGTTTCTGCTCCCGGAAAAGCGAAGGCCGTAGAGTTTGTTGAATTGAAAGTAATCGATACCGGCGTTGGATTGAAAGAAGAACAGTTGAAACATGTATTCGAACCTTTCTTCCATGTTGATAATTCAAAGAGCGGAACAGGTATTGGATTAGCGTTTACAAAAAGTCTTGTGGAGCTTCATCGTGG
>DATCRE010000036.1:0-23098 GCA_036569145.1 Cyclobacteriaceae bacterium | reverse complement strand
TGCGTATTAAAAAAGAAGGAACCAGAAATATCAATCGTACTAGATGCCCCTTCCCACACCAACCTTCTCCTATTTTTGAGGCAGTTTTTAGTCTTTTTCATATCTGAAGCATTTTTTTATAATATTAACGATGTTAAAAACATTTAACACAAAAAATAACAAAAAAAATTACGAGATTATCTTGAAATCGTTCAAAATACTCAAAATTAAGGCTTTTTAGGTTTTTATGTAGTTATCAATCGAACCTTAAGAATATTAGTTCCCCTTTAACCACTTAGGAATTGTTTTTCTCTTAGGAGTGATACCCTTCCTCTTATTTACATCACTTGCTATCCATGTGAGTCGTCGTTCCTTTTCGTCATAGAGTTTTTCTAGTATATCCTCTAATAATTCAAAAGCTGATAACAAATCAAGTGGCCTGAGCCTTCCATTAGTATGACTACCGTCATTTCCAATCCATTTGATCGCGAGTAGTCTATTTCGAGAGTTATCAAATTTTGGATTATCTTTTTTGAATTTCATTATCCGAGAATGTAAACTTAGTCTCTCTCTCTTCTTTTTGGTATTAATAATGGTCTGTTGTACGCCTTGCTCAGTTAAAATCAATTCTACAGCTATTCTTATTTTATTTGCACAAGCTGAAAGGTCATTAAAAAAATGACCAAATGCCTTAATAATTTCATTCTTAATATTCAGAGGACATTCTCTTTGAATTTCAAATAAGTGGAGCGTTGGAAAAAAATATAGAGGTTCAAACCGAACAATTTCAATTGTCTCAGACAAATGCTCTCCCGTCTGTCTCTCATAGTCGCTTTGATATGCTTTACCAGAAAATGATACTTTATCTTGACAGGTTGAATTATTACATTTCAATATCCCTGTAAATATATAATCAGCATAGGATGGCGTTTCTCTATGTTTAGTCTTTATTGACTTTGTAGTTTCTTCTAAATGAAATTTTTTTTTGATTAAAGTCAGAATACCAATAGTACATGTTGGACACCTCCAATGGGTTGGCATAGAATCTGATTGGTCATCAAATTCGTTCATTATCCAATCAGTTAATCTCATAATATCTTACCTTGATGTTGGGTGTTCTTACAGCCTAATTTAAATGAAGATTTAGTTTCTATCAAACCCTCCTTCTCCTCACAAACCCAAACGGCTTCTGTAACCATGTAAGCGCCAGAAACACATTACGCAATGCCCAAGCATCTACGACTCTGAATTCAAATTTCTGACCCGAACTATCGCTAAAGGAAAGAGTAATAGCACAATTCTGTATTACTGGCTCTCTATCATATCTGCTTATAACCTCATAATCTTCCGCAAAGGCCATCTTGGATGGATGCTCTCCAAATAAGGTATGATCTATAAAGTATTTGCACTTCTCGCCTACTCCTTCTACGCGAAGAATATGTACGGTATTATTGTTGGTTCCTCTTTTACCAATATTGAAGGCTTGTTTTCTTTGAATCTTGTAATATCCGGGTGTTAGCTCATTCATTTTCATGGCAGTAACCTATTTACTTCTAATTTATAAACTATTAAAAAATAGTGGAATAACGTAGACCTACCCCTCCAAAGTTGTTTTTTACATGCTATGATTTTATATATATTTGGCTATGTCAGATACACCCCATATAGGAAGAAAAATAAGCCGCCTCCGTGAGCTTCGCGGCATGAATCAGGAAACATTAGGAGAACAACTTGGCATTAGCCAACAGGCTGTTTCGAAGATTGAACAAAGTGAGCAAGTGGAAGACATCACTTTAGAACGTGTTGCTAAAGCGTTAGGAGTTACACCAACCGCGATTAAAAATTTTTCAGAAGACCTGCTTTTTAATCTGATTCAGAACAATACTTCTCACGATAATTCTACAGCTTCAACTATTAATTATCAATGCACCATAAATCCTATTGAAAAGATAGCCGAACTTTATGACGCGTTAATTAAAAGTGAACGCGAGAAGTTAGCGTTGCTGGAGAAGATGATGAACAAGCAAAATGAGAAGTAATTCATGTCTTAATTTCTTTTTGATCGCACTCCCTAAATTTTAATATCTAATAATTACTATGAAGCTTACAATACAAGCCTTCTCTACAAAGGAGGAGAATTCCAACTGGATTTTACTACCTGAAACAAGTCAATACCTAACGGATAAGCAAATTATCCCCAATGTTGGTGACGCGCTCACTATTGCAGGACAAGACGGAAAACTTATCGACTTGGAACGAGGAAGCCACAGACACATAATGACTGTAAAAATAAAATGGCTCAATTATGCTTCTGCTGATGTGGCTGTATTACTTCACTACGTAGTGTTTTAATTACTTTACTCTATCCTCTTTTCTTCAAGGTTATATATTCTTTTTTCTATCTTCTCGTCTCCACTAACGAAGCATATTTCAACTCTGCGATTATCAACAAATTGTTGTCCACAACGCCACCAAAGAGAAGATATACTTGTCGGGTAATCATTTATTGGGAAGGGTGAAATATCTTCTAGCATGTGCCTTTTTACCAAGTCTCCCTTTTTATCATAAAACACCATAACATCAACACCATATCCCACAGAGTGCCAGTTATCAAATGTTACAAGATAGCCTCCATCATCTGAAACAATAGCACTAACCGGAGCCATTGCATTAATCAGCTTTCTTGTCCAAAGAATGCTATCTCCTGATTGAGTTTTTTTATACATGATTGCATGGCATTGAACCACTGCGGTATCACTTGGTAGAAACTTCTTCTTTTCTGAAACTGAAGCCTTACGCCATACATAGTAGTTTTCTGGAACTGTTCGAGGTACTATCCTTGCGAAATATTTTTTATTAGCACTATAATAGTCCGTTACTTTTGGTGGAAGCCATCTGTCGGATAGTGCCTGATTAAAGCAGGCCAGAATTAAAATAATTAATATGGGTATTTTCCTCATTTCATTTTTTCCGAAGCACATCTTGAATCATTACTCTGCGAGAAAGACAATGTGTCCTTTTCAAAAACAAGTATCAGTGAAGTTTTATCCTTATCGTAGTAAATACTCCCACTGACCGTTTTCTTTCATACTTTGAACTAGTCTATTAGCACCGGGGTCTTTCATTGCATACCAAAATCTCTTGTCAGCAAAACCAACTAAGAGAATTTGTCCGTCATCACATTGAGTGATTTTGAATTTTACATCTGGAAAGCCTTTCTTCAATCGTTCAGAATCTGGCTGAAGTTCGAAGTCAATTTTATCCTTTTTATCTTTGTGTGCCCAATTAAAAAACTGTACTGCAATTTTAATTGAGGTAAGGTATAGCGTATCATTGTATATTCTATAGTTTCCTACTAATGCTAAAGTGTCCATATTATGCCTACCTTTGTTGCGGTTGGATGAATAAAATCTATTGTCACTTAGTATTATCAGATGACCCCAATCTGGATAGGTCACAACTTGACATTCGCTTTGTTTAAAGTGCTCTCCTGTAATATAAGCATCCTCTGCCTTCAATTGTCCGTAAATTATTCCAATAAAAGAACTAAAGATTATCGTTAGTACTACTCGCATTGTTTTTCGTTTTATTCATTCCCTAAACTCAAATGGATTGCTCAGGCAGAGGGGCAGTGATTCTATTTTCTTATCAATGCGAGGATAAATAATTTCTTCCCAATTGGAAACTCCATCTACTGATTCAATGTCATCAAAACAGATTGAGTCATCAAATTTTAGTTTTGAATTTTCAACTGTCGGCAGAAAAATCTGGGATGATTTCATCTCAATCTTACCTGAACCATTTTGATGGTAGGTGTACTCATTTCTTAGAAAAACACGTGCATCACTAAGCATATACTCCACCTTTGTAAACAAATTATGATCAAGAACAGAAACCGTAGTAAAATTTTTAAAACGATCCGGGGATGTGTCCCAGGTTTTTGGAAGGCCAATTGAACGATGTGTTAGATCAACCGGATCGAAGGTCACCATATAAATATTATTTCTCTTAATATTATTTCTATTGAATTTTGGAAGAATAAAAACACTACGCAAAAAGAAAAATGCGTTAATTGATTCAATATCTCTTTGTAATAACGCTATCCTATATTTTTCAAAGTCAAACACTTTAAATTTAAATTGTCGCGGTTGATTCATTGTAATATATTGAACAACTTCCCGAATATTTCCACGCTTGTCATATCCAACTTCTACAAAATCATTTCCATTGACAACGCCAGTTATCGGTTCGAAATTGAAAAAATCAAAATGAGGATACTTTTTGTAGGTTAGTTGAAGTGTCGTATCAACTCGACAAGACGCTATCGACTCTCTGATCTCTCCAAAGGTTGTACAAAAAGATTGGGAATGAACTTTCGTATGAACGAATATGATCAATAAAAAACAAAAAAAATATCTCTTCATTTTATTAATATTATTTTCCAGACTTAACAACATTTCCATCACTTGTGAGTATTATACTATCATAACGTTCTCCGGTATGAACATTTATAAATCCAGAGGAACCATCAAGACCGGCTTCTAATGCAATATCACTTTGTGGAGCATTTTGAAAATAGTGAACTTGCTGAAGCGACATTATAATTTTTAGATCTGGTCGTAAATCATTAATAGCATCCACCAACTCTCCATTCGTAGCCCCTTTACATCCTAGCAAAGCTAATGTCCCTCCTTGTTCTATCCGATTTATCAGAGCCTTGAATTTCATGCCGAATAGTGTATTCTTTTTTAAGTCATTAGCGGTGAGATTACCGGGTCCCTGTAAACCCAACCCAAAATAGCTTGCATGTGATTGGATGACTAAAGTACGGATACCTCCATGACGTTGCCAGAAGCTCGCCATCATATCCATCTCCCCAAAGTTTTTCGCGGAAAAATAGCCCCAACCATGTAGGCCGGAACCATCAAGTTCAGCTCCAGAGATGTTGACGAAATATGCCTCTCCTTCCGGTTTATCTACAAATTCAGCCTCATGTAATAACGTAGTTTCATAAAGAACACTTGACGATCCCTTTACATTTACTTTAGCTATTGTAGATCCATTTTTTAATCTCATATATGATACGTTCAAGCCACCGCCTTTTCCTCCCGGATCGGGTACAAATACCGTGGTAAGTCCTTCTTTTAGAGTAACCGCATCCGGGTTATCGGCAACGTAAGCTGCCTGCTCCTCTTCTGACCCGAATAAATGCTGTCCTCCATCTTCACTCCACACTCCGCCGTGACCATTAAGGGCCTGCTCAACAAATGCCCAAAACTGAGCAGGTGTTGCCTTCAATAATCCTGATGGGTCGTTAAATATTACCGGATTATTTCCTGCATAAGCAAAAGGAGAGACTGAATGATCTTTGTGCGCCAATGGGTCAACCTGAAAGAACCTACCTAACGTTGCATCATAGTTTCTATAAGGTAAATCATAAATGCCTGATGTAGTATTTAACTCACTGCCTGCATTGTAGAGCATATTGTTGTTATTATTATCTCTCGTCCAGCTATTTGTTGTTTGCAAACCAAATGGATAGTATTCATTGTATTGTATAACATTAGTTGGAGTATATGTCACCTTAAAATCATCGAAGTAAACCCAATTGTTTGAGTCATCATCATAACTTAAATATACATATACATAACCGGGTTCTTTAATGGTTAGCGTATTGAAACTCAATTTCTGTTTGGTAAATGTCGTTGAGGGTGCAACCTGCCAGCCTGCATCAAGCACTTTGTAATTCTTATCAAACAAAATATAATTCAGGTATGCTGCCGGGCGTGCATCGCCTTGATTACCGCCTGTACCAAAGTTGTTGAGCGCACTGCTTACTCCGTTGTATTTTAAACCTGCATCACCCACACCGCCGCTTGTGCCACCTATCTGACCTGCTACGCTGGTAATAAGCGTTGTGAGTGGTGTGCTGGTTGTACCATAGCCACTGCTACCTTCATGGTATTCCCAGACTTCCATGTCAACCTTATCGCCCGGAAATACAGACAATGTTTTAGCGGGGCCAAGCTTATAGGTTTGGTTCATCTTGACTACTTTACTTCCGCTTGTGGTATGATTGGCTGAAGTAAATGACACAATGTTTGTTGTTGCATTCAGATACTGACTTGCATTATCATTGGTATCACTTTCGAATGTAGCAACGGGCGCTATTTGTACTGCGGTGGCCGAGGTAAACACTACGCGTGTGTTACCCTGATGATCGGCAATACTATATTGGTATTCGTAATTGCTGCCATTCTTTACAATTCTTCCTTCAGGCGAACTGAAGTAGCTCAATGCACTGTTGGTATACACAAAACCATTTGCGTAATCCGTAGCTGTAGTAGTGCCACTTATGGTAGTTGTCATTTTAAGTTTAGCCCCACTCGCATCATACTGATAAGTGATGGTGCGGCCATCAGTAAAGGTAATGGTTTGCACTTTGCCTAATATGTTATAGGTTATGCTGCTCATGCCCTTGTTCAAATCTTTGGTAACGTTACCCAATGTATCGTAAACATATTCATTGGCAACATTCGCGCCATCTGTAAATCCTGCAACATTCGCACTGGCATCGGTAACTTTTGTAAGCTTATTGCCTCTGCCGTAGGTGTATGTTAAGTTGTCAATAGTTTGTGCGGTGCTGGTAATGGTGTGGCCACTTAAACCACGTTGATTCTGGTTGCGCTGCAAGCTTAGTATGTTGCCGTTATGATCATAGTTCATGGTTTCATTTTGCGTATTCACTTCCTGATCCCATGCTGTAGTACCATATTTTTTATAGGTTGATGTTACAAGCTTATCTGTTTTATCATACGCGAATGTGTAACTGCGTTGCCCTGCTGTAGTACCCGTGTTATCCATAGCTTTCCATTTCACGGCGCTGGCACTGCCGCTGTATAGCGGCGTGTTGCCTAACCCTGAACTCTCTGTTTTGTTGTAGAGCAATTCCATACCAAAATAGTCGTTGGTATCGGTATTGGTCACGCCGCCATCGTTGGTGAGTTGCGCATTGTTAATAGATTCCAGTTGTCCGTTAATAGTATAACGGTAATCTACATTCTGTAAAAAGGTTGTGCCGCTGGTATTGTGAAGTTGTTTAGTTACAACCTGACCAAGATCATTGTATTGGTATTGGCTCACCAATTGATCGGTCGCTCCATTGATACTGTATTTCAATCCTGTTACACGACCTGTGTTATGGTACACCGGAGTTTGGACGGTAGTAATCACATTTGTTCCACCGCCATTGTGATAGTTTTTGGTTTGCACCACTTTTCCTTCAAAATCATAGAGCACACTTCTTTTGTCTATGCCCGTCAAATTCAAATGATTATTGCTCTGTAATTGGATGACACGTCCATTGTCATCATAAAATGCGGCAGAGGTAATCCAATTGGTTGTGCCTAATATTAGTTTTCTGCTACCTGTAGCCTGCCCACGAATATAGGCACTGTTTATTGATGGCAGTCCAGTGAGGTCAGCATTATCGTAGATGAAGTTCGCACTACCGTCGTTATCAAAATCGTAGTCATCGTAATACGTTATTGCTAATACCTCCAATGCGCTTGCATTGGCATTAGCGGTTGGAAAACTTTGATTGCTATAACCATACAGCGTTGTGCCTTGTATTTCGTATCGCGGTGTTGCCGTGTTCGTGTAAGCACTGCTTAACAATGTTTGAATAGAAGTCAGATCGGTTTGTGTATTATTAGTGTACAAACCTGTAATAACAATTCTACCCAATTGATCGTATTTTGTAAAAGACCATTTATTTGATGCGCGTAAATTCGCATCCTGCATTAAAACAGGTCTATTCAAATTGTCATAAGCATAATATATCCATGTTTGTCCCGGTGTTTTCTTTTGCGTAAGCCTGCCGCGTGCATCATATACAAATTGGTAGAGATGTTGATCTTGAATGGTCGTTGTCATTACCCAGCCGTTGGCTTTCCATGCTGCATAACCTGCGGGTGGAATGACGAAACGTAATTTATTCATATCATCATACACATAGTAGGTACACAGGTATGCAACGGTGTTTCCTTTTATGATTCCGTTCAATAAGCTTTTGCTTACAACGGTTTGTCCTAATGCGTTCTGAAACAGAACGGTCTTCTGTCCGTCGGGGCTGGTCTGCTCCAAGCGTGTTAATGTATTATCAGCATACTTCTGCACGCCTGTAACAACCCGCAACGGGTCGGCTTTCATTATCCACACTGTATCACTGTTGTTGGCTATAGCATTATAGCTGTACGTTATTTTGGTGGTGTGAGTCGTTCCTAATTGCCAGTCTTGTCCTACGCTGCTTTGTTCTAACGGTCTGCCTAATGGTGAGAGTTCGTATGCTGTTCCGGCAAAGGGAGCAGCGTCGTTGGCAACTTTGTCACCTGTGGCAGTGTAGAAGGCTGCCTGATCGGTTGCGTAAGTATCCTGGTAAGCTGTAGTATTATTTTTAGTATAAGGCAAATATGTTTTCGGTGAGCGTCCGAAAGCATCATACTCGATGGGTTGTATAATATCATACTGCAATGTGGTGGAAGCGTTTGCTGTAGCTTTTTGGGTTATTTGTTGAATAGCACGACCAAGACCATCCTGATAAATAATTGTAACGCCTTTCTGTGTATTGTTATCCAGTGAGCTTACAGCGGCACTTGTTGTCTGACCTGTTACGCGTATTACTTCTGTCTTAAAGCTTGCAGGTGCGCTCTTCGCCACACGTGTAACGCTGATCAACACGCGGGGAGACTCGCATAATGTTGTTGCATCACGAAAGGATACGTAATATGAATCAGGATCGCTCACACTGGTGTTCTGATACGTGCCTGTCGTGGTTGAATTGGCTAACGTAGTGGGAGCTGTTGACGAAGCATACCATCTTGATTCTAGTCCTGCCGGAACCTGAATCTGAAAGAAAGCGAGACTGCTCGCGTATGCCATCTGAAAACCGGGACTCGGTGCTGTCGGCGTGTTGTTAACGGTTACTGTATTGGTAATGGGTGTGCCTGTGCAAAGTGATGTATACGGCGTAATGGTATGTGTTACCGTGCCTGTCGTGAGCTTGTCGGTGTTGTAATAGGTTGCTGAAATGGTAGCACCGGGACTTGTGGTTGTTGGTGTAATCTCTGCATTGTTAAAGGTTGTTGTCCACGAGAATGCAGTACCCTCTATGTTGTTGGGATTGGTAATGGTTATTGAACCTGCTGTTCCTGAACAGAGTGGTGATAAGGTAGTAGCTGCTACGGTTGGCTTTATGTTGAACGTAATATTAACATCGTCTGTACCGGGGCATGTTCCGCTGGTCTGTGTCCATCGAAGTGAGTACGCAGCACCTGCTGCACCACTGAAGGTAGACGTTGCACTGGATGCGTTTCCAAACGAACCGCTCGTACCATTAAGTACGCTCCAACTTCCGGCTCCTGTTCCGGCAAGTGTTACGCTCGTAAGTCCGCAAGTAGATGTTCCTATCTGGTCTGGCCCGGCATTCGCTGACATGGGAAGGATACTCGCTGTAACGGATGTTTTACTGCTTTCACAACCTGTAGACGGATAAAATTTCGATACTAAATAATTGGTTGTGGTTGTCAGGGATGGTGTCGTGTAATACTGATCATCTCCGTTATACAGTAGTGTTGTAGGTGCTGACGCCGCATACCAATGAAGCATATAGCCACCCGTATAAGTAGCAGAAAGTAATACCGTACCGGGGCCGCAATGACTTCCGTTAACAGCCACAGGCGCGGTCATGGCCGGGCAACTATTAACGGTAATATACATCGTGGCAAGTGTGCCATTAAGATGTTGAAAAACAAGTTCGGCTGTACCTGTAGATGTAAATGTTATCGTTGCTGTATAGGTATTACCACTCACCGAGGTGCTGATCGTGCCTTTTGGAAATGTCCATTTAGGATTTTGCAAAATCATGCCAGTAGTGGTGTACGTATAGGTTTGAACACTGCCAACGCCAACCGTTGCCGGGCCAACTATATTAGCTGCCCACGATGTAAGTGAAATCAAACTGAAAAGCAAAGCGAACAATCCCGCCTTTACCTGTGAAATTCGTTGTGAAAGTCTGTTCATTATTGTGCGGGTTGAACGTCTGAAATAGAAAATAAAAGATCAAGGTCTGTCTGGCCGTTGGTGCTGGTGGTGAGGCGAACAGTTATTGTCCCTGCACTTCGTGAAAATATATACGTTCCTGTTAATCCTCCTGATGCAGTAATTTGAAAAGTCACTTGTCCATCGCTGGCGATGGATGACCATGTTCCCGTAGTTTGTGTTATGGTGTAGTGATATACGTCACTACCATTATTTTGAATCCAGTCTATCGATTGCCCGGCATTGGTACGCAACGTGCAATTGTAAACAATCTCGCCACTATTCAATTTATCTGTTGCTTTAGTAGCATTCCAGTTCAGGTTATCGGTTAGTATGTTTTGCGCATAGCTTGTCATAGAGATGATAAGCATAGCTGCGATAGTGTACAATGTTTTCATTCGGGTTCTTATTAGTTTGTTACTGTTACCGATAATACGTTGGAGTCATCCGTTCTGCCATCACTGGTCGTAACAGTACACATGATGTCAAAGCTCGCCGTGTTGGTACTGATCTTCTGGTCTGGAAGCAGATTTGAATTTGTACCGGTCAGGCTCCAGGTCTGCGTGCCTGTTGGTCGTTTCTTCCATTGATAGGTTAACGTGCTGTTATAGGTATTTACTGTTGAGTTAACCATAAAGGCTACCCAGTTAACATCGCCTGAGTGTGTAAAGCAATCGGTAGGAAAGCTGCTTGTTACTACCCCGCTGGCAAAAGTCTGCACACCGCTGCCACAAATGGTAACGGCCAGTGGCAATAGCTTTACTGTAATGCTTGTTGCGTATGTAGCTGTTGGTGAATTGGGTTGTGTCACTTTCAATGTAACGGTATAGTCGCCTGCCACTGCATAACTTTTCACCGGAGCAACGTTGCTTGAGCTCGGTGTTGTAAATCCATTTCCATCGCCAAAATCCCACGAATACAATACACCGCTTAAACACGCATTTGTTGTTGCTGTAAATTGTATGTTGGAGTTAACGTAATACGGAAAGGTTGTAGCGAAGTATGCAGTTAACGAAGGTGCTACCTGTGAGTTGAGCGTATATGAATACTGCTCGCGGATATTACCTTTTTGATCGAGCATTTGTGATTTGCGTCCAAGCCCATCATACGTAACATAATATGTTTTGCCTGACGGGTCTGTAGATGATTTAACACCGTAAGGCATATCATACGTAACGCTGGATAGTACAGCAAAGTCAGGATAGAAACCTATATCATCCAGCATCGGCAATAACGATGTTGATGAAGCTGTAGGCTGTGTTAATGATAATCCTTTTATCTGTATCGTAAACGTTGAGGTTAATGCCGATACATCAATAAGCTGTGTGAAGTATTGATAGTCTGTACCCGTAAGGGTATAAGCATAATTGGTAGTTGACTGTACAACGCCTGTGCTATTGGTAAGCACTACTTGTAATGTTATTGTTGTGCTGGCTGTATTCTTCAGCCAGAATGATAACAGGTATTTGGTGGCATTGGATGGCTTGGTTACTGTGCGCACAAGTGTAGCGTATGGATGGATGCCGTTCAAACCTGTACGTCCACTACCATAATAACCGTTGGTAATGGTGAACATCGACGAGTTCTTGGTTTCAAAATCAGAGAAGCCAATGTTTGAAGCTTGTGCATTTTTAAATTGTGCTATGGGAACACGTTTGGTATAACCCCACAATGAACCGGAAGGACTTCCATCTTCTCCTGTTGCACTTAAAGGCATGTCAAAGGTGGTGTATTCATTTATGGTGTTTACGGTCTCGTAACGTGAATCGTTGGAGAATGCATAATTGCCATCTACACCTGACGCCGCGAAATTGGTAACGGGTGTAAGCGGACGGAAAACAAGCTGTGTGCGGGGCAAGGGTTTATTATTGATCAAATCAAATTTGGTGAGGCTCGCTCCTGTTGTTACTTCGGTTCCGGCTGGGGATGTCATGGTACTTCTCTGTTCTATCATTGTACCGTACCGAAGGGAATCTTTTAAATACTTGATCATCTTCAGCGTTACATCGGTTGGTACGGTTGTCGTCACAGGATAATCCAGTACATACTTAAAGGTGGTTCCGTAGATAGTACCGTCGGCAGTAGTTCTGTTAATTCTGCTTACGAGCCTATGATACTGACTTGAATACAAGTATTGTGTGCTCTCGGTTAAATTTCTGGCGGCATTGTTTTCATCGTATGTCGTAACGGTTTCTGTATCCATCACTTTAGCAACATCGGCAGGCTGTACATATCGTCCATACAAAAATGTCTGGTCACTGGTGTTTGCATAATGCTCGTATGCCAGTGCAACAACGCTGGTAGCCTGTGTGCCTTTGTAAATATATTTGTAGGTATTCTGTGTGAGGCGAACCAGTGTACCTGCATTGTTGTACTCTGATTTTTTTAACTGTAAGCCACGCTCATAATCATAAACCGGATTGGGGAATGAAGCATATCCTCCGGCTTCTCCTTGTGTAATAATGTTCGTGGATAAGCAAGGCGAAGGTCTTGCAATTTTCATCGTCGTCGGTATCCAGTCGGTAGCGGTCGCTCCTGTTGCGGCATCGCCATACGTGGCGGGTACAGCATAATCAAAAACGGCTTTGCCACTGCCCGGTCTCGTAACAGTGACGTGTGTATACCCAACGGAAGAACTTTGTGCGCTAATATCAAAATTTGTTACGGCTGTGAGTGCTCTCCATTTTGACGTTACATCGGTAAATGATTTAAAGTTTTTTGAATAGCCTGTGTATGTACCTGCTGGACTCACAACGGTAGACCATGTGGGAACAATGTATTTGTTAATGGGGAATGCAAAGGCAGGACGGCCAATCAGTTTGCCGGATGAATGACCCGCGGCATCAGTATAGGTAAAGTTCTTAACGATGTTGGCATTGGGATTTATACCATCGAAGTATGTTACTTGTTTAACACGCAATCCACCGCCTACCTGATCTTTGCCAGCTTTGGCATCGTAGTACTTGTTGGCTTCGAATACAATGTCGGCTTCACCACCTGATGGATAGCGCAAACGGGAGAGTGTACCTGTGGTAATAACATTCTCATTCGCCATACGGTTAGCATCACCTTTGAGTACTACTTCGGTTCCGGCGTATGATGGAATGGGATATAAGCGGTATCGCTCATATCCGTTTTCATTTGGGTAAACATAGATGGTTGGGAAAGAAGTCGGTTCCCAGACGTGGCCTTTTTGTATCGCGTTTTGCGCATTGTTATAAAAGCCCCAGAAATCAACTCTCGATAAACCCAATGTCGGGTTGCCCTCATAAATGCTGTTATCAGCCGGATAATCTGTTACATTCACATAATCCATTTTATACACAGGTGAGCAGTTATTGGGAAATGATTCCGTTACAGACATTAAAAATCTGGCATTGGAAGTAGTGGAGTTATACGTCAGTACATAATTCTTAAAGCTGGTGGTGGTAGAGCGCAGGGAATCATAAATTTTTATTCCATCTGTAGGGTCGCACGTTGCCCACATCCCTGACGAAGTTTTTATCTGTGCCAGTGTTTTCCGTATTCGCTTATCATATTGCTGCATGATCTGAAAATCAGATTTGGTTAACGTACCGCCGCCACCTAAAGCCCATGAGGCATCAAAAATTCTGACTTCGGGAATGAAGGGTGTTGACGTGGTGGGCGTTGTTGTGTTATAGGTATATCGCATATAAGCTCCGCTTGGCGAGTGAGCCTTGCTGAGCATCCACGCATACGAATAGCTGATGACTTTACCATAATACCGGTAGTCACGGTCGAACAGTGTTAGCATGGTTTGGCTCACGCTGTCTTCAACTTTATCAACGGAGCGAATATTTTTACAGGACTCATTGAATGTATACACGATACCATCATTGGTCGTGATCGTCCATCCCGTTATTGTCATGTCGGTTGGTGCATTGGTATAGGTCGGCACAATCTGGATGTCCTGATAGGGAATAAGACTTATTGTTCCGGTGTTATTGAAAACAAAGCTACCGCTATAGGCACCCACTTGAAACGTGTAGAGGTCTGGTTCCGGGTCTGTTTTATAAACTAAGTTATTGATAAAAGTCTGGTCGGCTTGTTCATCGCCACAGGCTGTAGAATCTACATTAAGGTTTGATGAATTAGGAAAGCTGGTAATAGAACTATAGTTATTATTGTAGAGCCATCCTGTACCATTCATACCTGTAATATCATCTGGCAAGCCCCGCACTTCTCTGGTTATTTGTTGATTCTCGGCAGAGAGTCCCCAACCAACGCCGTACCTATGTGCGCCACTCAGGTTTACGTCATTAACATTATAGACTAAACTCAATGGTTCTTTCAGGTCATGATCGGTTAGGGTAAAGAGGCTTATAGATATACCAACGGAGCCACTATACATGCTCACGGGAATTTCGCCTTGTGTAAAACCTTTAAGAGATAATAATAGCGGGAGCGCTAAGGAAAGGTAGAATCTTTTCATCACGGGGTTTAGGTTAACGTACCCCTAATGTCTATCACTCATTTGAGGGTATGCGGCAAACCTAATCCTATTTTTGAAAAAACAAATACCGGATTTTTCCGGTTTTAGAAAGAAATCTTCTTTCAAAGGATATTATATTATTTATTTTCTCATCTTAGGCATTTAGCTCTGTATTTTTACGTACATAGTTCTCTGTATTTCCCTATTCATTACTCTATGAAGTCCGTATAAGGCTTGATCGAATATTAATCCTATTACCTTTGTATTCTATCACTCATTGTAATTTGGGTTTAAACACAAAAGCACTTCTGCTAGACGGGTTGGAGTGCTTTTTTATTTTTTACATTAATATCCCACAGTTTAATTTTGCATTTGATTTGTACTATAAAATGATTTTACTCTGAATGAATACTCCTAATTCTTTAACCCTCACTCTTCGCAAAAAAGCATTAACAAATTGTATTGAGATATTACCACAGTGTCAACAAGCGTTGCAAAGTATCAATGATGCAACATTGGAAAGACATATCAGCACGATTACTGAATGCTATGAAAATTGTAAGAAGACGTTAACACTTGTTGATAGTAATCCGCGTGAGTTAAATGATATTCTTTACAGTTGTGTGAAATCTTGTAAAGCTTGTATGAATGTCTGCAAAGAAATAGAGCTTGAACTTTTCAAGAAAGCAATAGTTGCACTCAAAGATTGTGTTGTAGAACTCAATAGTGAAATCAATCCAGCTAAGGACAAAGCAAAAGTAGTACGTAAGTAATTTCCCTTAGATAGAAGTCAATCCTATTTATTAAATTGGATATACTCCTCCCGTCAGGTAAAGGTGACGGTAAATTTATATTGTTTGGGCATGGCCGGTAATTCAGACGGGATTATCGGCCATCATTTTATATCTCATCTGCAATCACACCTAGAGTTTCGTTGGCAGATAAATAAATCCGATTACATTTGTGTTTTCTATTCCTCTATAAGCATTCTTCTGAGGTTAGATTAAGGCAAAAAGCACTTCATCAGACGGATTGAAGTGCTTTTATTTTTTACATCGAAGCTTCCAGAATTATTATACCTAACACGGTATACATCCTTGTGATTTTGTTTAGCGATATATCATAAGGTGCATATACCGATGACCCTGTGTCATCCTTCATTGTATTGTAGCTGTTCACCTGAATACATCCCTTAGTCTTTGATTTCTGAACCCGCTTTACAATTCTTCTATCATCTAACTCAATTACATAATCCTCGCCATAGTGGATAAGGTTAGGGTCAAATTTTATGGTGTCTCTAAAAGCAATTATTGACCCTGCCGGATATTTTGGAAACATGCTGTGACCATAAACCCGAAGCGCACCCGTTGCCGCCTTAAACCAAGTGCCCGGATTGATAAACTCGGCTGGCTCGTGAACGGCCACCTGTTCTGCTAGCATGGATGTCCCTCCTACTGCCACCGCGTCATAGAAAGGAATCAATCCTTTATTCTTAGTCTCCTGATTTTTGGATTCTTCCTTTTCATTACCACCTGAGCCATGTTCAAAGGTGAGCTTTGTCAAATCAGTGTTAAATATTTTTGACAAAGCCTTAATCTCTTTCCCGTCTGGCGCGGTTATACCCTTTTCCCAATTAATTATAGTAAGTCGGGCAATCTTCATTTTATCGGCTAACTCAGCCTGTGTGAAACCCTCTGCGATTCTTAAAGCTTTAATTCGATCTGATAGCATAAAAAAAATAATTTTATACAATGTTTATACATTGTATTGCAAATGTATAAACATTGTTTTTACTTTGAACTATTAAAAGTAATTGATTCGAGGCAATTACGAAGCATTAAAAGCAACTATTGGCAATTTAATTTATGACAACATCTCTTAAAGCATCAAAACAAGTATGTCGTCATAAGCATGCACGTTTTGTTTTTTCTGCTCTGTTAGTCCTCGAAAAGCTAACCCTAAAACCATCTGCTAACGTGTGGATGGTTTTATTTTCTAATTGTAGTCTATGATTGTCAAGCCATTACATAAGGAACAAACTATACAGCCGCCTGATATGACGGAGCTATTAACGCTTGTCAAAGATCAACAGGAAAAGATCAGGCTTCTTTTAAATGACATGGGGAAGCTTAACGATACGCTATATAAAGAACAATGCAAGGAGAAACCAGACCGTCTGTTTACTACAAAGGATGTTAAGGTTATTCTCGGATATAAAACTATCAGTGCTGTCAATAAATTAATTGGCAAAGGTTTGATCAAGCCTTTTAAACGTGGCAGGGCAAACATGATCTATGAAAGTGAGTTGAATGCTTTTATTGAACGCAATTCTACTCCGGCTTATAACGAGCAAAAGCATCATTTCAGGGGTAGCCGTCGCAACATGGTTCGCGCTGCCGCTTAAACGTGTCTCTATACTCTTAATTTAATCTGTAACCAATCATTAACACTATACAGCTTTAATCTTATGATTTCTATTTCAAACTCTTCTAATAGCCCCTAATCATTTCTGACGATACGGGATGAGGTAGCATGTAGGCCTACGTGTTACTGAATCAAAACTTTATATGATGCAGCTTTAAAAAAGCAGCAACACAGGAAAGCTATTGCCTATCGGGCAATTTTTTTTCTCGGCTCTACAACCAGTTTACTGTTTGGGAAACATCTTTCTTAAAGAAGTTCACCAGAGTTTACAGTAGCAGTTCATAAAGCGATCATGTAACGTTCTTGTAAACGTTCTTAGAACGTTCTAAAAGTTAACTGACGAAATTTTCAACCGCATGACAAAAACCAAAGAGAACAGGATTAACAAATTTGATCAGGCTGCACACGACAGTGTAAACAGTTTATATAAACATGCTTTTCATTTTACGAATGGAATTGTACTCACAGGCTATTCGGCTAAGGTAAGATTTAAGGAAAAGGATAACGCGATTGATAATCTTATCAACTATGTGCTTCGCTTGCTGAAAGCTGACTACTACCCCGGTAGCGGACGTGAGATTGAGGTATCGAAATGGTATGTACTTGCTGACGATGATCTGATCTGCTCCATGTACAAAGACTACATCGTATGGGAACCAAAGTTCTTAATGGATTCTAAGTATGACAAGGCACGTAAGACTTTAGAGAAGATGATTGATCTTTTAAATAAGAAGTGGCAACCTATTCAGGTGTATGATCTTCTTTATATCCGCGCCAAACCAAAAGTTGCCTTTGATGTGAATGACATAACACCACGATTCAGTAATGACAAAGCACTTACCAATTATTGTAATGACTTAGTTCGTAAAGGTTACGCTGTTGGAGAGGTGGAAACTTACTTACGCAATTATCGCTCACGCTATTTCAATCATTAACCATGAAACCTATTAAAACAATAAAGTTTGATTTTGTTGCGCTGGACAATTTTCTGTCTACGCTCTATACGCATTGGTCTTCTGTTTCGAATAAGCGCAATCCTGAACGGCTTGAATTGTATGGTGCTTATCTGGTGAGAAAGTTTTATGAGCGGCTTAGTAAACGTCAAAACAATATGGTTCAGCTTGGTCAGCAAGCTATCTCTGTAAAGTTTGATATGGTGCATGCTATTCTCATCGTGGATGTATTGCAGCAAACACCTGCCAACTATAGCAGCAATCAGGTTCTTGCTGAGTTGGGAAAAGTTGGTCTTACAAAAATGAAAAAGCCATGAAGCAGATTGACATTTTAAGACGGCTGGTCACTACGCCGAACATCTATCCTACTGAGTCTGCAAGGGAGGTGGCTAAGAAAAATCTTTTTATGAAACAGAAAAGAAGAGCTTATAAGCAGATGAAGCGAAATCAGACGAAAATCAATTTCGATACCATAACAACTATTGGCAATGAGGTACAATACATATAAATCTATTTTTAATCTGAAGGAGTTATTGGGGTCATTAAAGCGCGATGATGTGTTTGTGGTGCATGATCATAGTAAAGCTCAGATTGTTGGCTTTTTCACATCATCGGAAAATGCTGTTGCCTTTCAGGACTTTTTGAATGCCAGACAGGTTTCTAATGTCTGTTCGCTCTCTTGTTCGCCAATCGATTTTTGTGAAGGTGGAAAATGTGATCGAAACGGATGCCTCTCTGACGTTACCAATAAAATCTAGTAATCAAATAACAATTCTATATGAAGCAAAAGACAAAAGAAACCCGCGTTGTAATTTTTGGTACGGACACTGACCATGACGTTCAACGCTCTATAGAAAAAGTAAGAAAGACTGGCCGTGAGGTTCATTCTTTGTTGCGGCCATCATTCGATACTGGTCTCGGCATTTGTGGCCGACATATTTGTAGCTGCAAAACGGAGTGTATTCAATGAGGAAGCGAATTCTAAAAAGAGTCCTAACTAAATCTCAACGCAGATTGATTTGGGATGCGCTGCATACGCACCATTATGTCGAAAGCACTCAGGAAACTCTTTTGAAGTGTGAGCTTAAAGATTTGGAAATACTTATCCCCTTGTTTGAATCTACTGTCTTTGAAAAGAAATGAAAAAACTGGAAGCTACTTTCTACAATATCGGCATGGTCATCACCTCCCTTGAGGCGGTGATCTTTGTCATGCTCGTAACCATAACCTGTATGACGTTCTTCAGCCATACATTATTCATTCAGGTGTTTCCTGAAAGTATGAGCTTGTGGGAGAAACGTTTGGCAACTTGGCTCATGGCGCTGGCGTGGGAATTTACGGTGTTGATAACAACCTGTAACACGCGACATATCAACCGACATATACCGCTTGTCATGGCTGTTGCCAGTGGCGTTATCGTGCTGTTTTTTATTCAGGCATTTGACCCGTTTCAATCTCCGTTAATGATTACTCAACGGTGGTTTGTGGGCATTCTGATGGCGACAATTAATTATATCTACGCGGAGTTGTTTTATGCTAAATGGAAGGAGCGCATGGAGCTGCAACAAATGCCAATTAAATTGGTGCAATCTGAATCAACGTTGGTTGAGCTTCAATCAACACTGGACGACGTTCAATCACGCTTGGACGAAACTCAACGAACGCTCATGCAGCGTGAACGAAGTTTGAAGGAGCTTGAAGCATTCCGCAAGGGGGTTGAAGCAGAACTGACGTGTGAACATTGCCAAGTCGTGCAAAAAAGTTACGGGGTGCTTCGGGCACACAAGGGCCATTGCAAGCAGAACCCGATTAATAAAGAGAAGCTATTAAATGACGCGGCATGAAAGTATTGAAGGTGTTGCTGTCAATACTGGCTGCGCTGTTCATGTCTTTTATTCTATGGGCAGCAGGTGCGGATATTGACGAGACGGATGAAAATGAAAGATGACTATGAAATTAACGAAGCTACAAATCTATTATATAGCGAAGGTATGCCATGAAGCTATTCGCGCATGGTTTCTGGCTAACTATGATGCTTCTGAACGGCATTGGCATGACGCTGAAACATGGGAAAGGGAATCAATGATTAAGTATGTAGAATTCAGATTGCGTAATCCTGATGCTTGTGTGGAAACACTTCATTACGCCTGGACTAAAGATAAATTGGATAGTGGCTGGCGTGTTGGAAGGAAAGATTTTGAAATGAAAACTCATCCTTGTCTTATTCCTTTCAGTGAATTACCAGAGTTCCAGAAAACGAAATACGTTTTGTTCAGCGCGATTGTAGATGCCATTAAATGAGAAAATCCCCGAATTGCTCCGGGGATTTCTTGTTGACCAGAAAAGACCCTCTCTCTAAAAACTGATCACGATACAATATTAGGGCTTTCGAAACTCAATGACATTACATTGTAAGGATTTCAACAATCTTGTAGGTAATGATCACTTTTGCTGCGGTATGAATGCCAACGAAATTGCTTGTGGGAAGTTATCAATCACAAATGTACTTCCAGAATAAATATTATAACTTATTCTAAAGGTTGAATTTAAAGCAGCTCCAAAGGAGAATTGCATAAAAGCAAAACTGCCATAATCCTTGTTAAGATTAGAATAAAAATTACAATTCCCATATACTTCACCTACTCTGGCATTACCAAACAGTGTTACAATATCGGATAGACCAGAGTAAAAAACTGTAGCTTCTACGGCTGCATCTAAATTCGTAGCTGCTTTATTCTTTTCAGTTCCAATCGTTGGAACATCAAATGAAAGTTTTGGAGCTGCCGTTACTTTAATATTTAGTCTTTTGTTTTTAGAAATACTTCCAAACAACGGATAACTCAACGTAACAACAGCATTGCCACCGCCTCCCAATAACCGTTGGAATGCGTCTTTTTGAGTCTCAACAGTATCTTTTACTGAACTTTTGTTGCTTATGAGTGCACCAAATGCAAAGCGTATTGGGCCGAGATAATCCGAATATATTTCATTGTAAATAGATACCTTCTCTCCTGTAGCAGAATAGCTTAGAAGCGAATTATTCAGAAATCGTGATGTTTTCTGTGTAGAACTTTTATCGTAATATACTTTAGCATCATAAGCATTGGCAACCCAATGATTTTTTGAAAGAAAAAAGACAAACCTTCCAGATCGTTTTTTAAAATTCATTTCTTCTTGCTGCGCTTTGAAGATCTCATCAGCTTCATCGATCTCACTTTGCATCTTATCATTTAAACTTGCAAGAGCATCACCACTAGTTACAATATCTTCATTGGTTGACGCGCTATTATATTGCTTGATTGCATCGTCAATAAGTACTTTATATTTTTCCCTAATTTCTTTTTCCCTTGCAGCCTTTTTAGCCTTTATAAGACTGATATTATAACTTAAAATTGTTGTATCTAAACCTTTTTTGGTAACAGTTGGGTCTGGCCGTGCGGAATCCTTTAAGACTTCTCCTGTCTTTATGCTGGGAAAAGAAGTCTTTTCCCTAACCATGTTAAACATATTGGATTGTGCTTGACTAACAATAGATGTAGCAAGAGCGAGCAAGAAAAATAAGATTTTCATTTTAGAGAGAGGATTGGTTTATGGTTTATCCTCACAAAATAGGATTATTCAGATAAAAGACAAAATACGTCTGCCTATATTCTCTAATTTTTTTTGAATTAACTTGTGTTAACGCGATTGCAAAGGGTTAACTCGAGATAAACCATTATTTCAAACGATAATTTCTACATCACCCGGTAAATCATAATGATCAATAATCTTATGTAAGTCTGCCGGGCTTAATGTACTGTTATGTACAATTCCAATATCAGTTAACCAAATTTTTAATGTGGGGCCGGAAATCTTGTAAACACGGGCCAGTGCCTTGCGTGTTACGGGGTAGTGAAGTGTTGTCATTTGAGGATAGTAAAAAGTTTATACTTGTTAATAGCCCCATTAGATTCCTCGAATAATCTGTCAGCAAATAAACAAAATAATCTAAAACTATATGCAACTAAATTGCCTTTTCTAAAGGAAACGAATTTGTAAAAATTCTCTACGCGCACCTTGCAGCGAAATGTCACAGACGCTGCAAATAATATTCATCACTCACTCAGTATACACCATCGTTGCGTGTGTGCCTAAATCACTTTTCAAATGAGAGGTTCGTTAGGTTCACTAGGCATCGTTGGTTTAGGTCTGGTTGCATCCGGCAAACGGAAAATCGTTTCTGGACGCGAGTGGGAAGGATTGTATAATACAAGCAAGCTTCTTGGTACTAATCCCTACCTCGGCAATGATTTAAGCGATACGTACGACACGCTAAACTTCATGGCGAAGATTGTGCGTGATACGTTGATTGACACTGCTAAGGTGGCAACGAAGTTGAAAGGCAAGACGCTTGAAGAAACGTTGCGCAATGATTGGAATCATGTCTACAACAATTTCCAATACGAGAAGGACGCTATCAATATCGAGCAGATTCGCAGACCTGCGAAAAGTTTTGTTGATCGCAAAAAGGGAATTGATTGTGATTGCATGAGTGTGGTTCTCTCCTCGCTTTTACATCATCAAGGCATTACACACGCATTTCGAAAAACAGCTTACACCGAAGAGACGGGATGGCAACACGTGTATGTCGTTGTGCCTAAACCAAGTGCAAACATCCTTGATTTCTCCGGGAGCAAAACCATAGACCGAAGCAAGTACTACGTGCTTGATTGTGTGGTTGACAAATTCAATTACGAAGTCCCCTATCTAAAAAAATATGACAAGATTATGAGAATACAATATTTAAACGGTCTTGATGTTGCCGCACTCAACGGTGGTGTAACTGCATCGCTTGCCGCAGCAACGCCAAGACCTTCCAGCACGGATACATTGCTGGCCGGATTTGGCGGTGAATTTGACGCATTACACGCCATCTCCGGGCTTGGTGCTGTTGACAGCACCATTGTCGAGAACGCTTTTCTAAAGGGCTTAAAACAGCATTTAATTAATACCCGATCTATTGTCAGGCTTAACCCTGCTTTAACATCAGGCCTGTACAACCCTACTCTATTTGCACAGCGTCTCGATTCGCTCCTTGACGCATTTGATAATCCTGCACAACGCAATACAGTATTGGGTCACCTTGCAGTGTTAGAAGATCGCGAAAGCGGTTTGAACGGAACAAATGGTCTTGGTGCATTCTTCAAAAAAG